>JAHJDU010000412.1 GCA_018812385.1 Pseudomonadota bacterium | reverse complement strand
GAAATCAACTTTATTGTTAACATAGCATTCCGGCATATCAACTCGAGCGCCAAGTTCAGGTCCTAAAAAAACATATACTATGTTGTGTTCAGATAATTTTTTTTGAAAGTTTTTCTTGTTAAATTCCGGTTTGAATTTGCTGTAGGGCGAAGATCTGACATCAGCAACGGCAGTAATCCCATATGACTTGATGGTTTCAATAAAATCTTCTATTGAAAATGTTGAATAACCTATTGTATAAATTTTATTCTCCATTCAGTTATTATAACATCTAATGTCATCATTACAATCTGGAAATGTGTATATCCCGTTCACCTGAATCCAGAATCCATTTTTGTCTTTTATTGGGTGTTCACGGGTTAATCCAATTCGGAAAAAAACTTCAGCTTGTTTTTGTATGAACGGGTTTATTTTAAAGATGAATGAAGCAATACCGTTGCTTTGCATGTGATTATAATAACCCAAATCGTTGATCGGCATATATTGGAATCTTAAACCTGCTCTATCTGTGAAATGCATTTTTACTTCACCAGGTTTAAATTTATTTTCAACGAACGAAACACTTTTGGGGTCAACCTGAACAGTAATAATAGATTGATCAGGGGGTGTTTCGATAGGGATATGTTTTTGAAGTTCACCAATTTTCTTGAAATGAATACTGGCTTATAATTAATTTAAAAATATTTTTTGCTACAAACCGTTAGTTGCTCTGTTAACCTGAACCCCCTTGATCAGTTTTGGGTCAATTCCCGGTTACGATCCAGCCCATGGCAACCAATTGCTGTAAAAATGGCCGTTCCACAGTGGTCCATTCATTGGGGGTTTCCCGTTTGGGATCAGGATCAAGTTCCGGAATCATCACTGGCATGGGCACGCTCCCTATTTTTTATAATGAATATACGCGATTTTATACGCGCACGTATAATTTTTAACGCGATCTTGTTGCTATCACGTTTAGCCCGGCGTGTAAAATGCCCCTTTCCGGGTCCCCCTGGCACACAGAAGCCCCTTTTTAGCCAGCCGTTTCAGCAACAGATAGGCCTGGTCAGGGCTTAACCGGCACAACTCGTTGAATACCGGTTTGTTGATCGAACGCTTTGCCGGATTAAGCAATTAGCCCTTCGCTGTATTTTCGATTGCTGTAGGTTAATGCGACCGATCGATAAAAATTTAGAGCTTATTTTAGCATTGAAACTGTTCAGGCTTTGGGGCCCACCCAACAAAGCGAACTTCAACTTTCCTTGAAGTATAGATAAACCTGAATTTTATTTTTCGTTTAGAAGGCTATTTACATATGCTTTGTGCCTTTTATCTGTCTCAAAGGAAGGTTCAAGCCTGGAAGCGTCTATAACAGAAAGAATCATATCAATCTCATTATCTGATAAAACTTTTTTTGTTTGAGACTTCACAAACTGTATAAATTCTTTTGGATAAAAGACGTAATCCGGCCTGCCTTTAGGGAAATTTGCACGCTCAATAAAAACAACCACTTCAAAGTAAACATCAGATTCAATTTTTAATAATTCTTCAAGACACTTCTTGTGTTTATAATTCTGGCGAAAAGGATTTTGAAAAGGATGCTTTCCATCAGCTAAACATTGTGTCCAAGTCTTCTGGTAAGGATTCCCAAAGATTAAACCTTTCATATTTTTGGTCTCAATTATGAAAATCCCATGCTCAGAAACTATTAAATGATCAATCTGAGTAGTTCCTTCATTTTCTGGTAATGTCAAATCATTAAAAAAATGATATTTTTTCCGATCTAAAAGCCGATACAACAGGTCAATAATTATTTGTTCTCCTTCAAAACCTTTGAATTCCGAAGAATTTGTATCAGGGATATCCCAATCAACGCCGGAATCATACTTTTTGTCTTTTGTTTTTTGGAATTCATTTTTTCTGGATCTTGATCCCTTCAAAAAGAATGCAACAACCACTTTTAGAAAAACAAATAATAAAATAACCAGAAAAAAAAGAAACACTATATTCTTGAGTTTTCGAAAAATGGCTATAGACATTCATAACATAATGTGAGATGATAGTTTGGTGTACTATAATCAAACTATTTTTTGCGAGATAAACAAGATCATGAAAATTCCATGCGCCGAACGTCTTCCATTCATTGTTACCGGATTATCATTCCTTCAGCCAGCTCTTACAAATATTCAATTTGATAATCTGACCTTAATAGCGACCGCATTAGTATTGGGATCCAAATTCAATCTTACCGAAATAAGCCGTATGTGGTTGAAAGAAAAAAGTGTAAGTACCCTTTCATATTTGTTGTCCGATGCTAAATTTTATATCCCTGAAATGGAAACTCTTTATGCTGCCCAACTTCAAAATATGTATAAATTGACTGGCGGATACTATTGCATAGATGATACAATGAAACATCACACTAACTTTTGCAAATGGATTCATGGAGTCTTTGTGTTGTTTGATCATGCTGCGAAAACCAATCTCAAGGCAACCTGTATTGTTTTTCTATATTACAACGACGGTTGTTTAATCAAGTTTCCAATAACCTACCGAATTTATAATAAAGATACCGACAGCATGCCCTGGCAAAGGAAAAAACCCAAAGCATGTAAGGCAAAATATGACCTTGCCCTTGAAATGCTTGAATGGACTTTAAATAAGGGGTTTCCTAAGTGTACCGTTTTAGCTGATTCGTGGTTCGGCATAGAACCATTTGTCAAAGGGCTTAAAAATCTTGGTCTCAGTTATGTTATTGAAGTAAAGCGCAGCTATAGCACCAAAATTCCCTGCAAGAAGATCAAGCTTACTCCTTCTGGAAGAAAAGCAAAAAATCAAACAGAGGCGAAACGTTTGCCTGAGTACTTTAAAGACATCGTCTCAGTAAGCACATGCGGATTTGATGCAGATAATCAAACCGGTAAAAAAGCAAAAGTACTTTACCATACTAAAACTGCGACTGTTCGTTTGAACTCTATTTCAGGCAAACACCGCATTATTGAAAGCAAAGATCCAGTCAAGCAAACCACCAAATATCTTCTTACCAATGAACTCACCTGGGAAGCCACCAAGATTATCAGTACTTACAGTAATAGATGGGTGATTGAAGAATTTTTCAGGAATGCCAAGCAGCTTACGGATATGGAGGGAGCCACTATCAGGAGTGAACAAGGCGTAGCAACAGCGTTATGCCTGGTGTCCTGGATTGACTCCCTCCTCCATTTCGAAAATTACAAGCAAGGCACTGCTGAAAAATTGTCAAAGGAATCATTAACGATTCCCTCAATAGTCCGTCAAGCACAATACGAAAATCTGAAGGCAATTGTAGGTAGAATTCAGCATGATAAGGGTTTTATTCCAATGTGGTTAGCTATTGAAGAAAAAAACATTAACAGGAAAAGGAAGAAAAACAATGAATTCATTACGCTTGGACAGCATCAAGACGAAAAAATAAAATTATCGGCATAGCCAACAAAATAATAATATTTTTTTGTCAATAATTTTTTTTCGAAAACTCAAGTATATATTTGAATCATTTTTTGAAAATTTATTTGTCTTGCACCACCATTTATAGTAATGGTAAAATTATAATTGGGAAAGGAAATTTTTATGAGATCGAAAATTATATGGAAATGGGTACTGACAGGGGCATTGATTAACGGTTTTATTTTTCATCCCT
>JAHJDU010000411.1 GCA_018812385.1 Pseudomonadota bacterium | reverse complement strand
GCCCTTAAAAAGGGTGATATAGACATGTTCTGGTGGGAAATCCAGCCCGGGTACATAAAAGACCTGGAAACACAACCCAATATTGAAGTATTTCTTAATGAAAAAAGCGCTTTGTATTACCTGGGATTTAACTTACGGAAACCACCATTTGATGATAAAATTTTACGACAGGCAATAGCCACCCTTATTAACAAAGAATTCATCCTTACAAGAATTCTTCAAAATTATGGTTCGCCCATGCACTCTATTATACCATCTGGAAATACCTTCTGGTACAATCCCGATGTCCGCCGATATGGTGTAGGCGTAAAAAATGAAGACCGATTCAAAACAGCCCATGAGATGCTTAAGAAAGCAGGCTATACATGGGATAAAGAACCTGTGATATCTGAGAATGGCATTGTTGAGGGTCAAGGAATTCGTCTCCCTGATGGAAAACCAATGGATAATTTTGTAATCCTCACACCCCCTGCTGATTATGATCCCAAAAGGGCCTTTGCCGGTATGATGATCCAGGAATGGCTCAGAAAAATAGGCATGCCTGCCTTTGCAAGACCCATGTCTTTTAACTCACTTTTGGACAGGGTAAAAGGGAAACATGATTTTGATGCCTTTATCCTAGGGTATGGCAAGCTTGATCTTGATCCTGACTATCTTAGAACATTTTTCTATTCTGAAAATGATAAGCCCAGGGGCTGGAACATGAGCGGATACACAAATCCGAATTTTGATAAAATTGCCAAAAAGCAGCTAAGTGTTATTGATGAAGAACAACGCAAAGAATTGATCTGGGAAATGCAGGCAATTCTCATGGAGGATATCCCATATATCCCATTATATAATCCGCATATTTTAGAAGCTGTTTTCACAGAAAGGTTTAAAGGATGGGTGGGAAAAGTAGACGGCATCGGCAATATCTGGTCGCTATGTATGGTAAAGAAAAACAATTGATATGCTAAAAACTATGGATAAAGATAAATGAGAACCAAAAAATTTATTTTTAATAAATTCATCGAAATAATCATCCTTTTCTTTATTATTCTTACTGTTTTGTTTTTTCTATTCAGGGCAGCTCCCGGGGATCCTATCTCAAAAATGGTGGATCCCACGCTGACGCCTGAGGATATCAAGCATTTGATCGCACAGCTGGGGCTTGATGAGCCCGCGTGGAAGCAGTACATCATTTATATAAAAAATTTTTTTACGGGCAATCTGGGCCATTCTTTTCATTATGGAGAACCCGTCAGCAATATCATATTGGACAGAATGCCCTGCACCATTCTTCTTTTTACCACATCCACACTTTTAGCCGCATTTGTGGGAGTGGTTTTAGGCAAAATCGCAGCCTGGAAAAAAGGATCAGCAATTGATAATTTTTTATCAATAAGCGCTCTTCTCTGCCATACGCTTTTTATCCCATGGTTTGCCCTGCTTGTTTTATGGGCTTTTGCCTATAAGCTTGGCTGGTTTCCTCTGGGTGGAATTATTTCCCCGGAATTATGGATAAAGGATACATCTATTGTTATAAAAGTCCTGGATGTATTGCACCATATGTTTTTACCTTTGTTAACACTTTTTATTATTCATCTTGGCTCCTACCTTTTACTCATGCGATCCAGTATGCTGGGTGTAATAAAAGAAGAATATATTATTACGGCCAGGGCAAAGGGACTTTCCGACAAGGTAATACGAAATAAACACGCGGCCAGGAATGCTGCACTGCCCGTAATTACCAGCGTGGGCTTAAGTCTTGCTTTTTCCATAAATGGAGGCGCTTTAACAGAACAGATTTTCACCTGGCCAGGCATAGGCAGAGAGCTTATTTTTGCAGTAAGTAACAATGATTATCCTTTGGCCCAGGCATGTTTTTTACTTATAACGGCTGTGGTGCTTATCGCCAACCTGATTGTGGATCTCTTGTATGCATATATGGACCCGAGGATCAGCTACTGATGAAAAAAATAAAAAACAGACCAGAGAATAAAAATCACTCTATTGAAAGATTTACAAAAGCCTGGGCTATATTTATAAAAAACCCCATGGGGAAAACAGGCCTTATTATTTTATCGGTTTTCATGCTCATGGCCATTGCAAGTTTTTTTGTTCCGCTTTTAGGTCCTGTTTATCACCCCATGACTGGGGCAGATCCAAATATAACATATTCAACCGGGCCTAGTTTTCAGCACTGGCTTGGAACGGATTTTATTGGTCGAGATCTTTTTGTGCAGCTGCTGGAAGGAGCGAAAGTAGCGTTCATTGTCGGTCTTTCCTGTGCCTTTATCAGTGTTGTTCTTGGCACGGCCATTGGTATGATATCAGGGTATGCAGGCGGAATTATTGACACGCTTCTCATGAGGGTCGCCGATATATTCATGGTGATGCCTTCACTTGTCATTCTTCTGATCCTGGCCTCTTTATGGGAGTTGAGTATCTGGGTTATTATTTTTATTATTGCAATAATGAGATGGCCCTCAGTATCTAGAATTATCCGTTCCCAGACCCTGTCTTTAAAATCACGGCCGTTTATTGAGGCCTCAAGAGTAGCTGGTGCATCGAATTTCAGAATCATTTTTAAACATATTATGCCCAATGTTCTCCCATTGGCATTCTTGTATATGACATTCAGGGTTACATCAGCCATACTGGTAGAAGCTGCTCTGTCTTTCCTGGGATTTGGCGATCCAGGGCAGGTCAGCTGGGGCATGATGCTTCAATGGGTTTGGAGCTCAGGCCATATGTTCCAGGCGCCATACTGGCTTCTGCCCCCAGGCATTTGCATCTCTTTGCTGACCCTTTCATTTTACATGTTGGGCCGTGCAATGGATGAAGTTCTTGATCCAAGGCTTAGAAAGGAAGAAGAGGAAGAGGAAGAATAAATGGCATTACTAAAGGTTGAAAATTTAAGTGTTGGATATAAAAGCAAAAAAGGCATGGTTAATGCTGTCAATAACATCTCCTTTTCAATAGAACAGGGCCAATCTCTGGGATTTGTTGGAGAATCAGGATGTGGAAAAACCACCATTGGAATGACACTTATGGGCCTTTTGCCTGAAAATGCATCCATTCTACAGGGCGACATATTTTTTAATGACTATAACCTTGCACGTTTTAATGATGAGAAATGGAGAGCGTTCAGGGGCAAAGAAATATCCATGATATTCCAGGCTGCCATGAATGCCATGAATCCGGTCATCAGAGTTGATGAACAGATCGCAGAAGTTATAGAGATCCATAATCCCCAGATGTCCAAAACAGATGTTTATCATCAGGTGAAACAAATGTTCAACCTGGTTGAAATTCCTGAAGATCGTTTAAGGGATTTCCCCCATCAATACAGTGGCGGCATGAAACAAAGAGCCATTATAGCCATGGCGCTTGCATGCATGCCAAAATTAATCATTGCAGATGAGCCTACAACAGCTCTGGATGTAATTGTCCAGGACCAGATTCTTAAAGAAATCAAAAAGATTCAAAAAGCCTTGAATACCAGTATCATTTTTATTTCCCATGATATTGCAGTGGTTGCAGATGTCTGCAAGGATATCTGTGTGATGTATGGCGGACAAATAGTGGAAAAAGGCACTAGAGAAGAGGTGTTTAAATCTCCGCGACACCCTTATACCAGAACTCTATTGGGATCATACCTGACGTTGGACTCATATGAAGATATCAAGGTTCCTGCGATACGTGAAGCTCCTGATTTGATTACAATGACAGGGGGATGCGGCTTTGCAGGAAGTTGTAATTGTAAATCTCAAAAGTGTAAAAACCAGACTCCTGGATGGGTGAATCTTTCTTCAACACATCAGGCACTTTGTTTCGAAGAGGTAATAAATAAGGACGGAAATGACTGAGAAACAGAACACACAAATTCCCATCATTGAATTAAATGGTGTGACAAAAGAATACTGCTTAAAGCAAACCTTTTTCTCAAAACCAGATTCCTGTGTTATTGCCATGAACAATATAAGTCTGGCAATACAAAAAGGAGAGATTTTTGGTCTTGTCGGCCAGAGCGGCAGCGGCAAAACAACAATAGGAAGGCTTTTGGTAAAGCTTGAAGAACCAACCAAAGGGATCATAAAGCTTAATGGCAAACCGACAAACAAGCTTAAAGGAAAGGCACTGAAACAATACCGGTCAAAGGTTCAGATGATTTTCCAGGACCCTTATCAATCCCTGAATCCGCATCTTTCCATTGCTGAAACCATTATAGAGCCCCTGGTTGTCAACAAGATCGGCAACGCCGTCACCCGGCGCGAGAAAGTACTTGAGACCCTGGAAATTGTGGGCCTGTCTCCTGGAGAAGATTTTTTTTACCGATATCCTCATCAATTAAGCGGTGGGCAACGGCAGAGGGTTGCCGTGGCACGGGCCATTATCCTGGATCCGGACTTTATTGTGGCAGATGAACCAACCTCAATGCTGGATGCCACCATTGCCATCCAGCTTTTTCAATTGCTTTTGGATATTCGTAAAAAATTTCAAATGACCTTTCTTTTTATCACGCACAATTTGGCTGCAGCCAGATACCTGTGTGATCGGATTGCAGTAATTCACAATGGGGTTATCGTTGAAACCGGAAGCGCAGACATGGTTATTAAAAATCCTCAACATCCCTACACCAAAAAACTGATACTGGCTCAACCCGGGTTTAATTTTAAAAATTAATTACCAATCTGAAACAGAGATCAGAGAATGGATATATCAACATGAAAGATACCTTGTTCATACAATTTTATAACAAAACAAAAAGCGGCTGGTTTGACCTTTGCAATGGATTTTCAGACACCTGGGATCTGTGTAAAGAAAAAGGTGACTTTTACTGGATGCTGCATGAGGAAGACAATGACAAGTGGTATATGGAAGAAACCTATCAGGATATTCCCCTTCCCATAAAAAAAGGAATAGTCTATGTCAGTGCCAGTTATTTCAACCACTTATATCAGGCCTATACCTGGTCAATCCAAAATCCTGATATAAGCTTCATTGTTGGCGGGCCTGTGGCTTCTGAACGAAGCATCGGCAACAACAAATGGAATTCCGTTCACTTTAAGGTTGAAAGACAGCTGCCACCCAACCTGATACTCACCGGCCAAAGCGTTGAAAGTCTCTTCAACGTACCAGAATTTTCAGGGAAATGGAAACTTGAGATTCCAGAATCCATCCCGGAAAACAGCAAAATTTATTTTTCCTATACCCTTGAAAATCAATGTTATTGGAAAAAATGCCCGTTCTGCTCCATTGCCCAGCATTGCACGGAACATTTCAGAAAACGAAAAAACCTGGACCTAGAATTCAATAATCTTGACTTTAAAGGACATAAAATTGTCCGTCTCAATACAGGCTCTATTACACCGGAGCACATCAAAGCCATTCTTCCAAACCTGCCCCTGGGAGATGATATTGAATACCGGTTCTTCATGCGGGCAGCCAAAGCCGAGACCAATGCCCTAAAACAGGCCGTTAAAAACTTTGATAAAAAAATACCAGACTGCACATTGGGATTTGGTATTGAATTTCCCTCGGACCGGATGTGGAAATATTTGAACAAAGGCACCATAATGAGTGAGGTTCTTGAAACCCTTGAATTTTGCATGCAAACCGGTTTCAAGGTCAATGCCAATGTTATTCTTGGCTGGAACAATCTTACAGACCAGGATCTTTTGGATCTGGAAGTATTTATGGACAGCCTTTCAGGGCATACAATCACAACGCTTCAGCTGCGATGGCTGTTTGCCCATCCATACACAAAAATATATGATACCTATGATGGAGTTGAAGACACTATTCGATTGGGACCATTTAACTGCGGATTTAATGTAAAGGTGGATACCAGGCAAAAAGAATTGAATCTTGAAGCAGCCAAAATTATCAAGGAAAAATGTGATCTCAAGCACATCAAGCTTGAAGGCTATAACAACTTAAGAAAAGGCCAGCTTTAGCCGATAGTTTTGTATCTTGCTCCTATACCCTAGCCTAACATCGAACTCGAAAGTTGATGGGGCACCCGGGTATAGCCGGGTTGACATTATTTTCCCAATGATTATTCTGGATTCATTAATTAAAGGAGTCCTTCTATGAAAAAAAATATCGCATCCCTATCTTCCAGGGTAGATTCCATCAGGTCTGCCGTCAGTCTTGACCCGCTGCTGGATTTCTGGGGAAAAACCCTGGTGCCAAAGTATTCCCACATGGCATCAATGTTCTTGGAACTGAAAAACAAAATCAGCCAAATCCCGGAGATAAGAGGTCATATAAAGGATATTGAAGTCTTAATTAAATATCAAGATATCATGATCCCTTTGATGAGTGCCATATTTCCTCCGGCATCCTTTCACACTGACATCATGGGAGCCTTTACTCCCTGTACATCTGAGCCTTTTTTTGTGACCCCGGAATTCCAGAGACTGTTTCTCGGCAATAATAATTTTATCAAAGCAGAACTCAAGGAAATCGTTGAAGCAGAAAAATTAAAAAAAATGGTGGATATATATTCTTTGGTGCTGGAACGAATTTATGATTTTAACTGCCAGCGGTTCGATACCATGAATATAAAAAAAATACCGGAAGAAAAAACCGGTCTGGACCGTTACTATAGCTTCACCCCTGATTTTCAATTTGTCCGGATACAGGCACTTGATTCGCCAAAAAAACTTTCAGAAGATGATAAAGCTATGATCAGCAATCATATCAATGATATTGATGTTTTGAGCAGATACATTGATTTAAATAAATTTGAATTCACGGGATTTACCATTGTGCGGGCCATGGATATCACCGAGTCTGAGGTTATTTCAGCCTTTAGAAGGGATCTGATTGACCAGCATTCCATTTTTTCTTCAGATGGAATAAAACTTTTGGAATC
>JAHJDU010000410.1 GCA_018812385.1 Pseudomonadota bacterium | reverse complement strand
GAGAAAATATTTTTATACCCTCCCTGGATGAAGGAGGGTAATGGACAATATTTCCTGTGATTAAGGACCGTACTTTTCCAGCAATGGCAACTTCGAGAAATAGCTCATCGTCTGGATCGGGCAATCGGTTCTTAAGTGGCAAACCCGAAACAAATTGTCCATATAGTTTTATAAAATCAAGCAAAATACTGATATGCTCTTTATTGAATTTGAATTTTGGACGGTGAAGAACCTCTTGGTATTCTGATAAAATGCGTGCATCTATATATAAAATAAGCTCCCCTGCGGATACCATCCGAACAATTTCACCGCTTGTACCATAGGGAGTAAGCAAGCCAGAGACAAGAACATTTGTGTCCAATACGATTTTCATTTTTTCCGCTTAGACCTTACTGCTCCAATTTCGGCATTGATTTCATCCATGGATATATTCTCGGTCCCTTTTTGAGCTGATTCGTATTGAATTAATGCAACAGCGTTAGTTGCGCAAGCATGACGAAATGCGATTAAAACTTGTTCAAGATTGTTTTCATTAATTGATGAAAGGAGGGCAATCGGTCTACCGTTACTGGTAACGATCATTTCCTTTTGGCCCGGCAGTTCCTTCCAAACTTGTGCCGATTTTGTTTTTAGATCTCTTACGCTTAAAAATTTCATAATATTACCTCAAATTGAGCCTCAATAGTATACCCAAATGAGATACAATACAAGTATTTATTTTATCCTGACACAGAACGATTTGTTCAGATAAGTTAACACCCGTCATCTGGGGCATGGTCATGTCCGTTATAACCAGATCAAAATGATGGGGATTTAAGGCAAACCGATCTAAAGCATCTTGCGGTGTCGTGGCGGTTTGAACTTTGTATCCCAAGCTGTGTCTATTATTTATATCCCAATACGGAAAAATTATAAGGAAAAACTGGTAATCCGCAGGCCAAATCACTCTATTTGGGGATTTTGTTAATATTGGCATTTTCCCCATTTATAACAAACTCAGGCAAATCTGTGAAACATACTGTATACTCGGTCACTTAAATATCCTTATTAACTCTTCGGCATTTAGTATCCCATTGATCAGAAGATAGAGGCATAAAACTAACACAATACTCCCGAAAAGATAATAGAACCGACGCCAAAAGACCGACGTTCTTTTAACTATTAAGCCAGGTAGCATTCCATTTGCTTCTAATCGGTCAACCCAGGAAGATCGTTCATGTTGCAGTTTTTGTATATCAATGCTGCCTTCAAACATGGTCAAATCCATGGGAAAATGATGCCGTCTCAGATGTCCGATAAAAAAATGTATGATAAAGACATGGCCCATAGCCAGAACAGCTTCAATACGATGAATCCACAGGAAAACATTAATTGTCCAGCCTGGTATAAAACGGCTCGAAAACACCGGGCTATAAAGGATTAGGCCTGTGATGCCAAGAATATTGATGCCCCAGAAAACAGCCCAGTAATCAAATTTCTCCCAATAGGTCCAACGATCAAATTTAGGGCATTTCCCAAGCCCTACAATCCATGCAGCGTGCCTAACCGCCTGGCTGGCATCTTCTATTCGGGGGAGCAGGGAATCAGGTCCATACAAACTATTTGGTAAATTTTTCAGGTTAACCTTTTTTAAAATATATACCAGATGAAAAGCAAGGGCTGCAAGCATGAAAATTCCTACTATCTTATGAATAAAAAGTGCTCGTGTATAACCGCCGAATAAAAATATTAAAAAGTATCCCCAGTCCGTACCCGCATACATCCGGGACAGGCCGGTTCCTGCCTGGGTGACAAAAGAAAGCATCAGGACAAGGTGAAATACCCTTTGGCTTGCGGTAAATCGTTTAATCTGTTTTCTTTTGGTACAGGTTTCGTTTTTTATAATTTTTTTGTTCGGCCAGAATTCGCGTATGCCCCACAATATGGTATGGGGTAAAAAGATTGCAAACGTGCCTGTGGCAATAGCAGCCATGGCCCAGAACACATAAAAAAGTAATGGAAAATTCTTTTGTGTGGTTTTGAGGGCAGGATTGGGCTCATGAACCACATAGGCTGCAAAAGATGCGTTGGCGCCTTTGTGACATTTGGCGCATACAACGGCAAACCGGCGGATGGGATGCATTGAAGAGTAATAATGCCTTGTTCCGGCAATGGGCTCCTCGCCGTGGCACTGCCGGCATGTGATTTTGGACCTGACCCTATGCAGGTTGTTGGCCTGCCTGGGATGGCAGTCAATACAGGAACGAAATTGATAAAATCTGAGTTCCAGATGGGAATCTGTCATATACCTGCGATGCTGTATTTTATCTGCCCTATGAGAGATTTCAATCAACTTATTTCTATCTATGGGTACCCTGGCTGTGGGCGGGTGTGATATTATGGGTTTGACTTCATGTGCGGCAGACTGCCGATTGATGACTTCCTGCTGCTGATAACGGTAGATCTCTGATGTGACATCCTTGTGTGCTTGTGATGGATAAGAGGCAAACAAAATCAACAGGACAAATCCTGTTACAACGGATTTATATTTTATTGAAACCCCCATCATTTACCATCTAGGCGGGGTTTGATGAACACGCAGCAGGGTTTTTTGCGTTAGACTGTCATAAAGTTTTTGCAAGGTCATAAGATCCGTATCTTTATGTTTATGACAGTTCTGGCATGAATTGGGAACCTCTGGGTTTTTCAAAGTATCTTTTGGCAAAATAGTGTTGAATACATGGGAATGTGTTATCCCGGCTCCTCCGTTTTGAGAAATTTTCGGCATATGGCAGCCAATACAATTGGCAAACGAGTGAATGGAATGTGCCATGTTGTTATTGATCAATTTGTGGCAGAACAGACATTGTTGGGAGCCTGCTCCTTTTGTCTGATACTGCGTAGGTGGTACACCCAATCGATGGACATAGTGACAGGAAGTACAGGAAACTCCCGCTCTTGCGTGGGCCGACTTCTTCCAGTCATTGAATTGCATATAGCGACCCTTTGCAAAATCGTTGGGATAAAAGAATTCCTCCCCCCCTGAACTCGGGGAAACAGGTTCATAATATATGTCCAGACTCCGACCGGGCAAGTATTGTACTGGCCAGTCAACTCCTTTTACTTTGGTTGATCTGCCCCGGCTGTGACAGGAGCCGCAAATTTGAGTTCTGAAAGCGGCAGGGAGATTAGATGGATTCACTATGGTACTATGCTTTTCAAAAACAGCTGTCTCAGGTAAGGCGACATGGTGTGAGCCTGGACCGTGGCAGGCTTCACAACCTATGCGTGGTTCAGAAAATCTATTTTCTTTTAAGTCTACGCCTGTTGCATGACATCCGCCGCATTTTTCTATCCAGGGTTCTTTATCCCATTTATCTTCATTGTGGCTATACCACTTGTTATCTCTTGCATTGTATATAATTGGAGCCACATATAGAATTTTGTTTTTCTCAATGAGGAAAGCTTGCTCCCATTGCATTCCCATTGTATATTTTACATCCTCTATTTTTGGGATATGGATTTTATCTATTGAAACTTTGAGCTTTCCTTCAAATTTTTCAAGATCGGCTCTGATAACTTCAGGATCGAACTCTACAATCAAGGCATCCTGATTCTTTGTTACATCCTGAAGTGTTCGGCTGTGGAGGGTATTTTTCCAAGAGTGGTTGTGCTCCAGATGGCAGAATTTGCACTCTGAGGAGCCAACATACGTTTTTGTTTTTGACAGTATTCCCTTTATGTCAAGTGTGGTCTGCCCTGAATCAGGTCCACAGCCGACCACAAAAAAGAATAAGAGTATTAGCCAGGAAATATTAATCCTTGAAGTTGTTTTCATAACGCTTCCTCTGAAGTTGGCTTAAAATGTTATGATTCAAGGAGAACTATAAGAAAAAACTTATTCTGCGGTTACCTTGCAAACAATTGATATAGAATCCCGGTGATATCAAATTCCGGCTCAGGGACTGTAGATTAATTCCGGATTTAGATCATACGTCCAGGAAGCATTGGCATTTTTCCATCCATTGATCACTCGTTTACCATTGTTGGAACTCTCAGAATTTTTAAGTTTGTCTCCTTCAAATCCGTCTATGATACTATAAACTTTTATAAATCCGGTCCGGGCCAGTATATTAACCGCTAATGCACTTCGCATCCCTGAACGGCACATGACTAAAATAGTATCTGTTTCTTTAAATTTCTTTTTAACATCAGATACAAAGTTTTCATTAAGAAGCATTATAGATCCCGATTTTTGCTTTGAGTGTAGAAATTTAACAGGAATATTGTATGCCATAGAACCATGGCCTACAAAAATATACTCACCTATTGTACGGGTATCTATAATTTTGATTTTGTCAGGATTTTTTTCCATTTCTCATAGCCTGCCTTTGCTGTTAAATAGAGGCCCAAAACCGTCTGCTTTTTAAGCGGAATATGGGAAACCGCAAAGGATTTTTCCGCTGTTGCAATTGCCTTGATATCCATTTTTGTTTTGGCCATCTCAAGGGAGTTATCACTGGACCCATCACCATGCATGGAGGAAAGTTTCCACCATTCATAGGCCTTGATATCATTTTTTAAAACACCTTGACCTTCCCAGAACATGTCAGCAATTTCTTTCATGGCAGAAACATGTCCGTTTTCAGCAGACTTTAATATCCACTTTGATGCCAGCTGTTTATCAGGTTGTACACCCCGTCCCTCCAAGTACATCTGGCCAAGGCTGTGCTGTGCTTTTGCATTCCCTTGTTCAGCAGCCAGAAGATACCATTGCGCCGCTAAAACATCGCTCCTGGCAATGCCCAATCCCTGTTCATACATTGCAGCAAGATTGTTCTGGGCCGATTCAAATCCCTGTGAGGCAGCCATTCTAAACCATCGAACGGCTTCTATATAGTCCTTGGCTTTTCTGTAGCTATTGCCTATTCTTGTTTGAAACTTAGGATCATCTATTGGATTTGTTTGTTCTTCAATGGGTTTGCCTTCAGCTCCAACCCAGATAGTTCCTTCACCATTTTCATCTGACTCCCCATCTCCTGCCCAGCCGCAAGCCCCTGCAGTAAAGGGAAGAAGCACTAGAAAACAAATGAGACCCAATACAAAGACAGATTTTGCAGCCTTTGTGAATTCTATCTTTTTATTAATAAAATTGATGACAAATTTAAGAAGGCTGACTGCTCGGGACATAGAGTTAATGCTCATTATTCACCTTTTTTTTCAAAGACTTCGTCTGCCCAGTGAAATGACTAAAAAGATCAAACACCTTTACCAAAGGGACAATGGGGGAACGTACATTCCTTACAATCCATGCAAAGTCCGCCATGACCAAAAAATGCCAGTTCTTTTTTGCCGATATGTTCTCCTGCCATGATTCTTGGCAGGACCAGATCCAGAACAGTAATGCGGTGGTGCAGCCCACAGGCAGGCACACCTAAAAGCGGTATATCATTTATATATGCCACAAGAAACATAGCGCCCGGCAGGACCGCAGTCCCATAATGCATCTCGGTTGCACCTGCCTGAGAAATACCCATACGGGTCACATCATCGGGATCAACACTCATTCCTCCGGTTACTAAGATAAGATCACACCCTGAATCTATGCATTTTTCAATAGCCTGTTTGATAAGATTAGAATCATCAGGCGTATATTCCACGCTTAAGATTTGGGAGCCAAGATCATTAATTTTCTTTGACAGCACTGGTGCAAACCCATCTTCAATCAATCCGTCATAAACCTCGCTTCCAGTTATAATCAACCCTGTTTTCAGATTTTTTATCTGTTTGACTTTGATAGTACCTTCATAATGGGATGCAATGGAGGCAGCACGTTCAATGGGTGCACGTTTCATGACCAAAGGAATTGCACGGGTTGCCGCAACCAGATCGCCTTTTTTAACAAGGCTGTGATTATGCAAGGTCGCACACATGACCTCATCAACCATATTAAATGCAGCCAATGATGCAATATTGATGGAAAGAATGCCGTCAAATGCAGCATGCAAAGTAATTTTTCCTTCTTTGGGGTCGTTTTTCCATTCTACACCAATTCCTGCCAGACCTTGCGCCAGAATTCTTGCCGCCTGATTTTCATGGATTTCGTCTTCTGCAAGATCAATCAGATAGAGATGATTTTTCCCAAGCTTCTGAAGGTGGCAGATATCTTCATTGCATACAAGATGTCCTTTTTTAAATGCCGGGCCTTTAAATTCACCAGGACGGATTTCAGTAATATCATGTGCGAGGCGAGTACCAACCGCTTTTTGAACAGAAACTTTTTTAAGCATGGCAATGTCTCCTTTAAGATCTTTTTATGGTTGTTTTGTTAAGCGGCTCATCAAAAATATCCATCCCATTATTGGGGATCCAATCCATATGCTCCCAAGTAATTTCATGGGCATCTGAAAAGTATGCGTTATCAGTACATGGCTGGCAGACAGGTTCTTTGTCAATCATTACCTCTCGTTGATCACGCACAACCTGACCGCATCGTTTGCAGGTTGTTTTTTTTCGGGTAGGGCCGGGCATATCATGCTCATCAAGGTGAACATTTACCCTTTGGACCCTGAACAGAACACTGTCCGGCATTAGTTTGTATGCTTCTAACTGCTGAGCTGACTTACCCACAATGTCTGGAGCATAAAATGGTGCAAGCTCACGTGCTTCTTCTGTTGAAATAATCCGAAAAGCCTTATTTGTTTCCAGATTGATAAATGTGGCTGCCATAATCCCGTAATCCATAAACTTCAGACTCCGCCTTCCCAGTTTTACTCCGGTAACGTGAGCCACAGCATCCCCTGCGCAACGGTCCATTTCGATGAACACAATGAGCTTTTTTATTTGAGTATGACATTGGGGATCATCAAGTCCAATCAGACGGCACCCGAGCATGGCCATGCGGACGCCAACCACCTGGCCCGGACATAAATGCCCGTGTATCCGGGCTGATTCGCTGACAAGGGTTTCAAAATCTTTCATCTTTCTCTCCTGTTGAATTGTATGCTCCCTTTTACTCCATTCCTTTTTTCCGGCATAGAACAAGATATGGTTTCTTTTAATGAGAGATACTTTTCTCCTAACGTATATACCAGGAAAAAAGTCGCAAAAACACCAATTAAAACAAAAATTTCCATCAAGGTGGGCAAATAGGATGGCAGACCTTCCCTGATATTTGGAAAAATCTGACCTGCAACAACAAACTGGTACCGCATCACAAAGGCCCCGGCAAGGACCATCACAGAGCCTGAAAGAACGTAGGCCAGACTCTTTTTTACTGATCCCCAAAGCAGCACAAAGACGGAAAGAATACTCATAAGCATTATTTCACCGCCCCAGAATCCAATTTTAAACGGACCTGTCAACAGCAAAAGAACCGGCCCCTGTAGCAAAGGGTTGAAAAGTGCCAAAGCCATGCGGCAGGCTATGAAGAGCAATCCCACAGCCAAAAGCAGGGCCAAAACCTGCGCCATTTCAAAGATCAGAGATTTCACTTCAGCCGGCATGGGATCTTTAAAAGTTTTATAGGAAATAATGGTCATTATAATAAGAAAAGCATACCCGCAAAAAATTGCTGACACAATAAAATAAGCCGGGTAATAGGGCCCATACCAGAGGATACGTGATTCAGAGTGGGCAAAGACTGAACCTAACATGGATAAAGCAGAGATTCCTGCCACAAAAGCCAGGGTGCCGATCACTTGATGACACTTCGGGCTTTCCAAAAGTTTAACAACATATGAATCTTTAAATTTTTCTAGTGTCAAAATTGTCAATATGGTTTTTATGTGGCCATTTGACGTCATTGCTTTTTTGTAAAGATCAGGCCTGATGAGTAAATATAGTTCCAGGCCGACAAACATCAGGTATCCAGAATATAATGCCCCCATCCATGAAATGGCAGATCGAAAATTCGGGGAAATGGCATTGTAGATGGGCATGCGCTCCGGATGCCCCAGATGAAGCACAATGAACAGCATTCCAAAAACAATCAGGGTAAGAGATAAAAATGCTATGCGTTTGCCCATAATCTCATAACGGTGCATACCGAAAACCGGTC
Source organism: Pseudomonadota bacterium (assembly GCA_018812385.1). Lineage (GTDB taxonomy): Bacteria > Desulfobacterota > Desulfobacteria > Desulfobacterales > Desulfobacteraceae > Desulfobacula. Next base: position 36,832 of record JAHJDU010000410.1, on the reverse strand, counting down.
CCAGGGCATTAATAATACAAAGCCCCGATCCTGACGCCACCAGGAACACATAGGCTGCAATCATGCCTGCCCAGGGAATTTTTATTGAGAATTCCAAAATTTCCATGCTCAAAACAAGAGAGGCCAACAGGGCAAATCCGCACAAAAGGATCATGGAAAGAAGACAAGTGATCCATATATAAAACCTCTTTTGCCCTTCCATGGCATCCAGAGTTAATTGCGTTTTATCTTTAATTCGTTGAATCATTATTTTCCTTGTCCGGATTTTGGGTCATGCCGGAATACAGATACATGGCATAGGCAATGATGGATGCACCCATGAAACCACCCGAAGTAATCCTGATTTTATCAAGATCCTGATTTACTATTTTTTTCGGAGCCTGGATTAGCCCCATATTTTCCGGCCTGGCAGGCAGTAGAGTAATCATTCCCGTGCCTCCAGCCTCTTCTATGCCCATGATGTAGCCGGGCTTTTTAAGATCATGCAATCTTTTTCGGGCTTCTTTAATAATTTCATGGCGATATCCGAATGCCAGTGCGCCAACCGGGCAGGCCGCCACACAGGCAGGTTTTTTATAATTTAATGGAAACCTGTTATAACAAAGTGTGCACTTTCTGGTCACCCGTTTTTCGAAATCAAACCGCGGCACCTTGAAAGGGCATGCCTGATAACAATAGCGGCAGCCAATGCATTTTTTTTCGTTGATGACCACAGGTCCGTAATCTAATTTTTTAATAGCGGAAACCGGGCAAACACCAGCACAGGCAGGTTCCTGACAATGCTGGCAAGCCCAGTGCATATAGTTATTTTGTGTTTTGTTTTTCTTGTCAGATCTAAGATTGACCACGACCCAGTTATTGCCGCTTAAATCGGTATCTTTATCACTGACCAGTTCATTCCTTTCAACTTTCAGGCTGTTCCAACGCTTGCAGGCTGACATACATCTCTTGCAGCCAATACATCTGAAGGTATCTGCAAGTTTTCCAAATTGGTTTGTGTTGGCCCCGGCAATATGGGTCAGGCCTAGCGTCGGGGCAACGGACAGCCCTGCCATCACCTTGATAAACTGCCGCCTGTTTATGGACGATTTTTTTTTCATCCTGGCCCTCTGGCTAATTCTTATGAACAGTAAAGGGTTTGGGCATATCGTTCTTCCTGGCAGCCTCTAAAAATTCAGCCAGGGTTTCTGCTGGTGTGTCCTTATGATGATGACAGCTGTTGCATGCATTGGGCTGTTTTTCAAGACCACCGGCTTTGAGGGTATCCAAGGGAGACATGAAACTGAATGTATGGCTGTGGGCATCCCCGGCCTCGCCAATACCGGCAACCTTGGGCATATGACATTTCACACAGCTGCCAAAAGTATGAATCCTGTGCACTGAACGATACTGGGGAGCACTGTGGCAGCTCTTGCAAAGCCGATCCTCAAATAGTCGGGTCTTGGAACTGATAGATGTCAGTAAATTACTTGTGTCCGCATTGGCGTCTATGGATGTTTTTCCCTGGTGCACACTGTGGCAGGTGGCACAGGTCACACCGGCCTTGGCATGTTCGCTTTGCTGCCAGTCAAGATACTGCTGATTGCTGTATTTGGATTCTCCACTGGGCCAGAAATATTTTGATTCATGACCATTGGCCCTTGAAACTTCTTCAAAATAGAGTCGTAAATTGGCCTCTCCTTTGTGTTTCTGGTACGAGAATGGATAGGCATACCCACCTTTCTTGTCCCGGCCCCGGGTGTGGCATGACCCGCAAATTTGTGCTGCCTGTCCTGGTGTCAGACGGCCGGCCTGAGTGATGGTCTCAATCTCAAACCCGGGAACAGCCTCAACATGGTTGCTGCCCGGGCCATGGCAGGCTTCACACCCGATTCCCATTTCCACAAAGGTCTTTTTTTCCGGATCAAAGCCCGTGCTGTGGCAACCGGCGCATTCCGTGACCCAGTCCCTTTTTTTCTCTTCATTGGGGTAATATTCTTTCCATTCCCCTTTAGTTACATTGTACTGGGCCGGTAAAACCGTAATGCGATCCCCGGTTCTTTTAAGATACATTTGCTTCCACTGGCTGCCCAGGGTATAATCTACGTCGGTTTTGGAAAAGGCCCTGACCTGGCTTTTGGATTCAAAGTCGCCGATATTTGCATAGGGTTCAAGTTTGACATCCTCCATCATGCGGGAGTGTAAGGATGTCCGCCAGTTTAAATAGGTGCGCTCATGACAAGTTTTGCAAACCTTTGAACCTACAAATGTGGCATTATACCGATTTTCATATTTGCCTTCAAGTTTTATTCCCTGCTCGTGCAGCATATCCTTTCTCAACATAAACGTGGTGGCAACGATAACAATCAAAGATAGTGTAAATATAATACCAATGATCAAAGGTATAATGGGAATCTTTTTCATACTCTTTCTCCCGTGGTTATTGACGGCGATTTATTCATGTTCACTTGTTGTACACTCAATCCTGCGCAACTCATCCGCCTCGCAGACTCAGGGCCGACCGGCCCTTTTATTCGTACTATCAGGCATTATATTCATCACCTTCTTCTTGTTCTTCATTTGTAGGAACTTTATTATCTACCTTTTCAGGTTTTTCTGTATCTTTTTTACTATGCTTTTTTTCATCTTCTTTTACCGATTCTTTTTTATCCCCCTCTACTGATCGTTTATAGACAGCGCCAGGAGGGTTTCCCGATGAGATATTCTGCAATTGTGCTGCAAATACAGGATTTTGAAAACTTTTCGGTGCCTTCCAAAAGTAGAAATTTATCACCAATACAATCAGGAAAGTAGTCACGAAGACCCATCTTTTTTGAAATTTCACCCCTGCAAGGCCTCCTTACCTAGCTCTTCTCTTTCAAATTCTATGAATTTCCGGGTTAACCCGGCCAATTCCCGATAAAAGGGCAATTCCGCCTGCTGGATTACTTTTTCACAAAAGACAGGAATCCAGCAGGCAAGGTGTTCTTCTATAAATTTTTTTTCGATTTTCAGACAATATAGTGCCTTGTCCGTATCTTCATCTTCCCATGCTTGCGCTTCAGCGCGCGCAACCTGTTGCATAAACTCAAGTTCCACGCTGATATGATCGGGAAGTCCTTTGTATTCGGACTTGTAGCCTAATCCAGCGGATTCGATAAATTTCTTGACATCTACAGTTGATTGTCCCCAAAGTGTCCCCCACTGCCCGTCATTGCGCTCGTGATGAATGGATTCGTGGGGTGAAATGTGCTTGCCGGGCCCTAAAAACAATCTGGTAAATTCTACAGCCAAATCCTCAAGCAGGTCATCGTCAGGTTTTTCAAAAAAAATACCATTAAACTCAACACCCAGCCCAGATAAGACCCCCAGAAATCGGGGGTCTTTAATCTGAAGCAGGAAGTCTGAGGATATTTCTTGACTGAAGACCGTGGCCAAAAGGCCATAGACATTACCTCTGTTTTCGGCCACATCACTTTTTTCATGTACTTCTGTCATGTTTACCTCTTCCTTCTGTTTTGACTTATGCCTTGGTGACAGTTACCACTGTACTCTGATTGGCCCATTGGCCGCTGATCGGATCCGCCTGTTTCTTGATAACCCAGTTCGGGTGTACGCCGTAAGTCGTCCAGGATTTAAGCTTGAGATCCGGATCATTGTCACCCGCCAGCGGGGCCATGTTGCCGGACGCGTATCGGCCATACTCCCAATGACCTAGATGATGGGAGATAGCAATGATACCGGGCACCACTGCTTCGGTTACGTCGGCCTTGATCGTAATTTCACCAACATCCGACTTAACCTTGATCTTGTCTCCATGCTTGATCCCCAGAAGATTGGCTGTTTTTGAATTAATCTTGGCTGGATTGTCATGAGAGATCTCGGTCAGCCACTTGCAGTTTGCCGAACGGGAATGAATATGGACCGGTATCTTGTAGCTCGTTAAAATAAGCTCATTTGGGGCCAGATTCTGATGGTCGGACATCGGCGTGTAGGTCGGCATGGGTGGGAATTTTTTTAGCTTCAGGAGTTCGGAATACAGCTCAAAATACCCGGATTTGTTTACCCTGTCAGGATCAAAGCCCTTGTAGACCTTATCGCCAAACTGTTGGCCAACATAGCCTTTAACTGCATCCTTGGTTTTGGTGTAACCCGTTTCTTTTGCCTCAGCTTCGCTTTTGGCCTTGGACTTTTTCCAATTCCAGTAAACACCGGTGGCCTCATCAAAGACGACACCTTCTACTTTGAGGTGTTTGTCTCCTCTTTCGTGTTTATACATGTAATAATCCGGTTTCTTGTCAGTATCATGCCAGACACCGTGTTTCATCATGTAATCAAACCCGCCGGCTTCTTTTACGCCCGGAGTTTGTTCGCAGGATTTCTTAACAAATTCCTCCATTGAATTAACTCCCAGTGGAAATCCCATCCGGTTGGCCAGATCACACACAACATCGCCCATCAAACGGCTCTCACCCAATGGTTTGACCAGCGGTTGCCGGATGTAATACTCAGCAATCTGGGTTGCGGAAACCATATTTTCCCAGTCCCACCATTCAAGATAGGACGGATGGGGCAGGATAAGATCTGCCAATGCGCCTGATTCGTCATAATAGGCATTGATATTGACGGTAAACGGAATCAATGTTTCATCTTTTAAGATGTCAATGCTTTCCTGGCACTCCCCGTTGGCGTATACCGGGGTGTAGCAGAACCACATATAAATTTCGGGTCGGCCAGCTTTGCCGTCCTTGATCATCTTGAGGACCTGATGATCGACTCCATGGGTCGGGTATGCAACCTGACCTTTAAATCCTTTGCCGATATTGAGACCTTCGGTCTTGGGCGCCTTGGGAAATCCCGGGGATTTCCATGAAGCACTCACAGCCCGGCAGCGGCCACCGGGGTTGTCGATGTTGCCGGTGATGGCTGCCAGCATCTGCACGGCCCGCTCGGTATCGGTCCCGTTAAGATGAGCCACTGCCCCCCGGTAGCTGATAACGCAGGCCGGTTTAGCTTTGGCAAATTCAAGGGCAATGGACCTGATTTTAGCCGCCGGAACCCCGCTGATCTTTTCGGCAAATTCGGGCGTATATTGGGCCAGATGCGCCTTCAAGGCGTTTACCTTTTCATCCGTACTGGCTTTATAATTCTCGGTAGCCTTGATAAATTGAAAAAACTCCTTGTCATAAAGGCCCGCTTCCATGATTTCCCGGCACATGGCAAGTACCACCACGCCGTCCGTGCCCGGCGTGATCGGCACCCATTCTGTGGATCTGGCTGCGGTATTGGAAAGCCGTACGTCAAAGGTATACATCTTCACGCCTCTATTCACCATGGCATCAACCAGCCGCGGCCATGTTGGAATTGAGTTGGTATGGGCCTCCATCACACCGCTTCCAAAATTTAGAACAAATTTTGTATTTTCAAAATCCCAGTTGTCGTAATGCTTACCCCAGGTAAGTTCCTGAGCGACCCACTTTCCAGTTTCACAGATGGCAGTATGGCCGAAAACGGACTTGGTGCCGTAAGAACCGAGAAACCCTTTAACTATTTTTTCACTGGAACCTTTCATGCGGCCATAGTGAAACGCAAACTTTTCCGGAGTGCCCTCGTCACGCAGTTTTTTTAACCGCGTTGACAGCTCGGCCAGGGCGTCATCCCAACTGATGCGCTTCCATTTGCCTTCGCCGCGGTTGCCGACCCGCTTCATGGGGTACAGCACCCGGTCCGGGTCATAGAGCTGGTTGATCCCCGCAGCACCTTTGGCGCAAAGTTTTCCTTTCCCCCGGATTGATTCCGGATGGCCTTCCAGCTTGACCAGCCTTCCGTCCTCCACAAAACCGATCATGGAATCTCTGGTCACACACGACCAGCAGGCCGTTGGAATCATTTCTCGTTCCACACCGGTCACGGGTGAAAAATCTTTCCCCCCTTTAATAAAATCTACAGTTCCGGCCAGGGCCTGCGAGCGCATTACTTTACCTGTTGCCAAGACCGCGGCACTTGCAACGCCAAGCCGGATAAGGTCACGGCGATTAATGTCTTTATTCATTTTCTCCTCCTTTTTTATATAATACGGTCTTGAATGGCTTCATTTTTTTCATATTTTTTCTTGGCTACAGCCATTTTATTAAGCGCCCCTTTGGGGTCGATGTAAAAGGTCATGGGGCTGGTCTTTTCTCCGGGAAGCAGGGTTGTTTCGTTTCGTTTGTCCAGCAACCCGAATTCTTTATCCAATTTTGAAACCTTACTGGCAGGATCATTCAAATCGCCGAAAATTCTCGCATCTGAAGGACAAATATTGACACAAGCCGGAGCCACACCTTTTTCAATGCGATGATCACAAAACGAACACTTGACAATCGCGTTTTTGGTGGAATCTTTGCCGGCCTTAATATGTTTATTAAAGGTCCGGGCGCCGTAAGGACACTCCTCTATGCATTTGCCGCAGCCGGTACAGAACTGGTTGTCAAAAAGCACCAGTCCGTCAGGGCGTTTATACGTAGCGCCGCCACGGTAACGAATTTTTTCACCCTCCGGGGTAGTAAACGTGAGCCGATCTTTGGGATATTCCGGGCAGACTTTGACACAGGGTGGTATTTTGTCTTCCTCGTTGCCCTCGCAGTGATTACACCGCTTCGGCAAAAAGAGCTTTTCCGTGTTTGGGAACTTGCCTATAACTTCCTCAAAGACGGCCGCCCGAAAAGCACCCAGCGGGACATCGAACTCAGCCTTGCAGGCAATGGTACATGCCCGGCAGCCGGTGCACCGCCTCAAATCAATGACCATGGCCCATCGGGGCGCATTGTTCGTGGCCGCGAACGCACTACCGTCCGGTACCAGGCTTGTCGCCCCGGCAAGAGTCAGCGCGCCCGCTCCCTTTAGAACTTGGCGACGTGTAAGCGTAACTTTTTCACTCATAACAATCTCCTTTTCCTTTTTATTGTTTCAATTGATCTTTCTCGAGAGAATCGATTAAGTCCTCGAAACTGTTAACAGCCGCGTCGAGCAGCATCATCGAATACTTTTTATTGTGAACGCCGTTGCCGTAACGAACGATTTTTAAGTTCTCGCGACCTTCCTGAATCTTCTTCATAACTTCGACGGGTTCGGCTTTACCGAATTTGGCCCTGATTTTGGCCAGCACCTGTTGCTCGACTTCTCCGACAAACTTAATTTCTTCGGATAGCTCTTTCTGCCAGTCTTCGAACATCTTTTTATGATCTTTGGTGTGGCAATTTACACAGGTTTTTTCTGAAGCCCCAAGAACCATTTGGCCATTGTCTGTGGATTTAAATTCATTGTGGCATCCAAAACAATTGGTTCTCACCTTGTACATGGGATCAATTGCATCCAGAACATCTTTTCGCTTTTCCCCTTTGGCGAGCGTTACCTGGTATTGATGGGGCTCAAGGTGACAAGAAATACATCCTGTTTCAATGGTTGATGTTAATGATAATTTGCCGTTGGGCTCTTTTTCAGTTGCTTTGGTTCCTGATTTTGCGTGGGTAATGGGTCTGTGGCAGTCAAAACAACGGGCATTTTTCACAGTAACGTGTTTCTCATGCATCAGCTTTTTGTTGGTGTCTTCTTTTAATTGTTCAGGACGATCATGGCATGAGCTACAATTTTCTTTTTTAATTGTACCCGCTCCCAGAATGATAGCAGTTTGAAGCACTCCTTTTTCAAAATAGGCTTCAATTTTCCCGCCGCCTGAGGCCTGTATCAGATCAATATGACAACTTGCGCAGGCAACACCTGCTTTTTCAAGGATCTCATGGGTGATGGGTTTCTCACCTGAAGTTTGAATTGGTTTTGTGGGCAGCTCGTGACACAATGTGCACTTGCCACGATCCTGATTAAATTTAACATTGGTAAAGTGACATTGGTGACAGGAATCTTTGGTAACTTCAAATTTCTTTTGACTGGTTTCATGCTGGTGGCAGGAAACGCATTGGATCTTCTGACCCTCGATCTGTTTTTCAGGGTCAAGATGTGAATTATGAACAAATGTAACTTTTTCCGTAAACTTAATCTTTTTGGTTTTGAACTGATCCTCAGGCTTGCCGTGGCAAGCAGATGTCATGCAGCTTTCATCTTTGATCCGAGGCCGGGTCTGGACTGTTTCCCCGCCCAGACTGAGATAAGAAAACCGATCCGGAGCCATGGCAGGAATATGGGATTTAGTAAGCGTTTGATTTTCCATTGTTCCGGGAGGATAATGGCATGCCACGCAGCCGACATCCTTGTGTTTATCTTTTTTCCAGAGTTCATAGCTTTTTTGAACAACAGTAGGATATGTAATCACATGGCAATAACCGCAGAAAAATTGAGGTTTTGGAGGAGTGGGAGCCGGCAGGTTATTTGGATTCTGATCATTTTTCTGAGCTGCCGGCACAATTGATCCAAAGCTTTGAATTCCAATAAAAAACAAAATAAAAATAAAAATCTTAAAATCAATCTTCATAGATTTCTCACTGGCCATCATCTCTTATACTCCTAAGCAAAAAAAAGAGTTCATCAGGATTTACTGGTTTATTAATACATGCATATATGTGGTAACATATCGCTTCCTTAAGCTCTGGATGATACTTGTCGTTAGACATGCACAAAAAGGAATTTTGAGAATATTTTATGGTTAATTCTCTCAACTCCCTGTTTTCAACTGGAACAGTATCTATATCAATTAAAACCACCATACATTTTTTTTCAGACAGATACGCTTTTAATGCCGAAATTGTTTTTACTGTGATTCCTTTATATTTTTCTTCTTCAATCAGGTTGATCAGCCCACGGCACTCCTGTTCATTTTCCCCTACGATAATGATCAAGGTGCTATCGTCATCAATATTCATAACAAATATCCTGGGGCTACCCGGCTTATAAATTGTAAAAATGAAAAGATTTTATAAATCGACATTTCATTAGCTTAATCAATATTTGTGCCACTCTTGAAAATCAAGAAGTGTCCAGCTTTTGTAATTCACTATTTTAGAATACGAAAACTATTGATGGATATATGAGTACACCGCTTATCTTTATTTTTTAAGACATGCTTTTTAATTGTTTAAAACGTTAAGAAATAAAGCCGAGGGAATAAAGATAGAATTTTTAAATTCAAAAGTGTCCCGTTTATGGAAACAAATAATGCTTATAGGATAAATATACTAATTAATTCAGTTAATTAAAGAATGTCCCGTTTATGGACATGATTTGTCTTTTTTTTTGTTGGACTATAAAAATAAGGAACTTATCACCCATCTTGGGAAGGGGAGGCAATATTGAATTTTTTAAGTTTCACATATAAGGTGGACCGGCCAATACCCAAATGGTCTGCTGCAGCTTTTTTATTCCAGTTGCAGGCTTCCAATGCCTTTATAAGATGTTGTTCCTCAATATCCCTAAGCCGTGTTCCATTATTCCTCAGTATAAGGGTATCTGGATCCTGAAGCGCTAAAGGAAGATCAGACGTGTGAATATGGTTGTCCTTTGCAAGAACAACAGCATGCTCTACGCTGTTTTCAAGTTCCCTGACATTACCCGGCCAAGAGTAGTCAAGCAAAATTCGCATGGCATTAGATGAAAAATCTTTTATGATTTTATTTTCCTGAATAGCAAAATTATTTAAAAAATGACGGGCCAGCAAAGGGATATCGTTGCGCCGCATTCCTAGGGAAGGAAGATTGATGGGAATCACATTTAACCGGTAGAATAGGTCTTCACGAAACTGGCCCTTTTTTACCTGGTTTAATAAATTTTTATTGGTGGCAGCAAGTATTCGTACATCAATATTTAATGTATGGGTTCCACCAATCCGTTCAATTTTTTTAGTTTGTAATACCCTGAGCAATTTGACCTGGGCTGAAAGATCAATTTCTCCGATTTCATCCAGAAAAACCGTCCCCCCGTCGGCCTGCTCAAACCGTCCGGATTTTCTCTTGTCTGCACCAGTAAAACTTCCTTTTTCATGTCCAAATAATTCACTTTCTAAAAGTGTTGCAGGATAAGCAGAACAGTTGATGACGATAAAGGGATGATCTTTTCTGGGGCTGTTGTCATGGATGGCCTGCGCTACCAGTTCCTTGCCCGTGCCGCTTTCTCCCTGGATGAGAACGGTGGCATCTGAAACGGAAACATCCTTGATCATTTTGTAAATAATATGCATTTTAGGATCTTTGCCCAGTATCCCGGAAAAACCGGTTTTCCGTCCAGCTTTTTTTTCCAGGTCATGGATTTCATCCCCATGGAAAACCGCCCTTAAGATGGAGGTGGTTGTCTGATTTAAAATCAGCTCAATGACTTCCAATTCTTTTGTTACGCATTGGCAGTCCCCGGGGCATCCGATGCATATGGCACCAATAACGACCCCCTCGTGACGTAATGGAAACGAGGCGATTCTTTTGGCAGAATTGAAATCTGACAATTTCAAGGGAAATTCTTCCTTTGCTTTGAAGTCATGATGTTCCAGGCTTTCAAGGTAATCCTTAAAAGCAGATGTTTTTTCCCCGTCAAGAGCCAGATTCTCATTTTCAGAATGGACAAAAACCTGATCGCGACTGCCGTTAAAAATAAGCATGACCATTTGCCGGCAGGTGACAATATCCTGAAGTTTTTGAATCAAATAGATGCAGATTTCATCTAGCCGCAGGAGAGCCCCGGTCTCCTTGGCAATTTCAAAGGATGTTCGGGTCTGGCGCTGGGCACGGGCCAGTTCAATATTTTTGTCCTTGAGCCTGGCAGCATAAGTTTTAAGCTTCTGGGTGTTGGCGTTGATTCTTTTAAGCATATTGGAAAAAGAGGCAGATAAAAGTCCAACTTCTCCATCTCCTGTCAGGTTTATCTTAACTTCTGCATCTCCATGATCGATTTTTTCAACGGTTCGTGTCAGTTCCTGCAACGGCCGGGTGATGCGTTTGATAAAAAGATGGGCCACAAACAGGGAGGTTATTAAAATACCTATGATAATGAAACTCATCTGGTACCAGAGACTAACTGCCTTATCCATGTATGGTTTTTCAGAAATTCCCAAGCGTAAAACACCGGCTTTTCCTTCAAATATGGGCCAGGCCACATCAATATATTTATCGCCACCGGTTGAAATGATTTTTTGAATATGCCCCTGGAGTTTATCCATGGTCTGGTTTGCTTTGATAAGATCAGCAGGGATATTATCATCAAAAGTATGGGCAAGGATCTGTCTGTTATTCACGATAAAAAGATAACCCACAGTTGGGTTACTTTTTTTTCGATAATCCAGCAGTTTTTGCAAGGCCATCCGGTCGTTGATAAGAATAATATCCGCAGCTTCCAGAGCCAGGTTTTGGGCAATGTTATCTGCCTGGGCCAGGGCAACCTGAAACAGGCTGTTTTTATAACGGTTGGTGACCAGTAAAGAAATAATTATGCCGCTTATAATGACAATGGCCGTGATGATTAATGTCAGCTTTTTTCTAAGGCTTGCCGGTCCCATTGGCCCTCTTCTTTTTTAGCTGCTCAAATTCCTGTTTCATTTTTATAATGGGCTGATACCATGACTCCTGAGGCAGTACGAATTTATCAACAAATAAGGAATCCTGGATCTGTTTGCCTTCCGGATCTAAATGCATGGTCAGCAATATTTCTTTGACATTCTCTTTCAATACAAGGGGCAGTGACCGGGAAGAAACAAAGGGCGGGCTCCCAAAGGGGATCGATTTTTTAATTATCCTTGTATTGGCAGTGTATTCCGGATTTGTCCGATGATAATATTCCCAGATATGGCTGTCAACAGCAGCGCCATCCACCAGGGATTTGGCCACTGCAATAATGGAATTATCATGGGAGTAAGTATAGGTGGTTTCTTTAAAAAATAATTGGGATGTTTCACCTTTCATGGCCACCCAATAGTTGGGAACAAGGGTGCCGGTATTTGAGTCAGGATCGGTATAAGCAAAGGTTTTTCCCCTTAAATCCTCAAGTGTTTTAATCGAGCTTTTTTTGTTGACGATCAGGTATGACCGGTAATAGTGTTCTCCTCGAACCAGTGGAACGGCTAATGCCTCAACCTGGAAGATGTCTTTCCCGTTTGCATAGGGGCCTGAACAGATGAGTGCCAGATCGATTTGCTGCTTTTGGAAAAGTTCATTGATCTCCCCATAGGTTTTTCGCTGTATGAGAATAATCTGATAGCCCATCTTTTTCCCGATATAATCCATTAATGATTTGTATTTTGAAATGCTTTCCTTTGGGGAAATCATGGCAGCAATGGCCACCCGAAGGCTTGGATGGCCTGCCTCCTGAACGGTTCGGGAGGCAGACTGCACAGTTTTGGAAAAATCAACCTGTTTGTAATCCGAGTCGCTTGAACATGCCCCAAAAAAGCAGGACAAAACTGCAATGAACAATGAAACTGCTATTGAATGATATTTGTGAATGACATCCATCAAAAACCCTTTTTGTGACCATTTTGGAAAAATAATCTTTCAATTCCGGTTAAGTCCCACAATCTTATACAAATTAAGCAAAGGGGTCAATTATTAATATGGCACAACATTCATTTTTTAAGAAAGGTTTTGAAAATGCTCAAAATATAGTTTTAAATAAAGCTGATCTATGTTTTGATGATCTCCCCGAGGAGTTTGAGGGAAAATCAAAGGATATGGGGTATTGCTTGCCTTTTTTAATATTGTTTTCTATATCTGTTTTAAGACTAAGGGAAGTGGGTGAAAATGATTTTAAAAATGGAGACCTCATAGTTCTCAATGATGATCATACCGCTATGATTTACCAAGTTCAAAATCCATATGTTTTTAAAATCCAAAGGTATTCCATCCATGATGGCCCTGGAATCAGAACCACGCTGTTTTTTCAGGGGTGCCCTTTATCCTGCTGCTGGTGCCATAACCCTGAAAGCCAGGCAATGCCTTTGAAAATCAATATGGAAGAGATGGACAAGGTCGCGGCTTTTTTGATGGAAGAGATAGAAAAAGATCTTATTTTCTATGATGATTCAGGTGGAGGGGTGACGTTTTCAGGTGGGGAACCCTTGTGCCAGCCTCAATTATTATTCAGGCTTCTGGACCTATGCCGGGAAAAACAAATTCATACCTGTGTGGATACTTCAGGATATGGTGAAGTTAAGACCCTTTTAAAGGTTGCTCAAAAAGCAGATTTAATCCTTTATGATATTAAATTGATAGATGAAACAGCACACAAAAAATATACTGGTCAAGGTGTTGATCTTGTACTGGATAATTTAAAACAATTGTCAAAACAAAAGGCCGCTGTCAGGTTGCGGTTTCCCCTCATACCACAGATGACAGATACAGATGAAAACATTGGCAGGATTATTGCATTTTTAAAAGAAAATACCATTTACCGGGATATTCACATCCTGCCTTTTCATAGGGCAGGCCAAGGAAAATATGAGGCATTGAATATAATAAATTATATGAAAGACATACAGCCCCCGAGCGATGAGATGCTAGCAAAAGTAAAAGAACAATTTGAGTCCAACGGATTCAGTGTAACCCTAGGTGGATAAAATAATGCCGGATAAAATAATGGTGGAAAAAAAATGGTGGAAAAAAAATGAATTCAAGAATAGAAAGCCTGCGAAAAAAGACCCAGGATAAAAAGGTGACCATCTCCCATGAAAGGGCTGACCTTGTTACCAATTTTTACAAAGCCTTTGTCAGTTTGGATAAATCCATCCCCGTTCAAAGGGCATTGTGTCTGAAATATATTCTTGAAAATAAAAAAATATTTATTGATGACAATGAACTGATTGTCGGAGAACGGGGACCTGAACCCAAAGCTGTTCCCACATATCCTGAAATCTGCCTGCATTCCCTGACCGATCTTGAGATTTTAGACTCAAGACCCAAAGTGTCTTATAAAGTTTCCCAGGAAACAAAGAAAATTTATGAGGAAAAGATTATCCCGTTCTGGAAGGGCAAAACCATAAGGGAAAAGATATTTTCTGCCATGGATGATCGATGGATTGATTCTTTTAATGCCGGAATTTTTACCGAGTTCCAGGAACAGCGATCCCCAGGCCATACTGCCGGAGGGGATTTGATTTATAAAAAAGGATTCAATGATTTGAAGAAAGATATCAGGCAATGTCTTGGGGACATTGATTTTTTTGAGGATAAAAATGGCCTTGAAAAACAGGAGATTTTAACCTGCCTTGATATAGCAGCAGATGCCCTGATTATTTTTGCCAGGCGCCATGCAGATAAACTGGAACAAATGGCAAAAGATGAAACTAATTCCAAGCGGAAAGCAGAACTTGAAAATATGGCCCGCATTTGCCAAAGGGTGCCTGCCCAAAAACCCGTAACCTTTCACGAGGCCTTGCAGTATTATTGGTTTGTGCATGTCGGGATCATAACGGAACTAAACCCCTGGGATGCTTATAACCCTGGCAGGTTTGACCAGAATCTGTACCCTTTTTATAAAAAAGATATTGAAAATGGAACAATCACCCGGGAAGAGGCAAAGGAGCTGCTGTGCTGTTTCTGGATAAAATTCCATAACCATCCAGCCCCTCCAAAGGTGGGCGTAACTGCCAGGGAAAGCAATACCTATGTTGATTTTTGCCTGATCAATCTTGGCGGTGTCACAAAGGATAACCAGGATGGCGTTAATGAATTGACTTATCTTGTTCTTGATGTGATTGAGGAAATGAGGCTTTTGCAGCCAAGCTCCATGATCCAGGTGTCCAGGAAAAACCCGGACAGATTTATCAAACGGGCATTAAAGATTATTGCCACGGGATTTGGTCAGCCGTCAGTGTTTAATACGGATGCCATTATTCAGGAGATGAGTCTTCATGGCAAATCTATAGAAGATGCGAGAATGGCAGGTGCTTCCGGTTGTGTGGAAGCAGGTGTTTTTGGTAAAGAATGCTATATTTTGACAGGCTATTTTAATCTGCCCAAAATTCTGGAAATAACCCTTTACAATGGCTGTGATCCTTTGACAAAAAAGCAGATCGGTCTTAAAACAGGAGACCCGGAAAGTTTTGAAACATTTGACGAACTTTTTGATGCCTATAAAAAGCAATTGGAACATTTTGTTAATATCAAGATCAAGGGTAACAATATCATTGAACAGATTAACGCAAAGTATATGCCGGTTCCTTTGTTGTCCCTTGTCACGGAAGACTGCATTAAAAATGCAAAGGATTATAATCAGGGCGGGGCAAGATACAATACCTCCTATATCCAGGGCGTTGGCATGGGAACCATAACAGATTGCTTTTCATCACTGAAATATAATGTGTATGATAAAGGCCGTATTTCCATGGACAAATTGTTGAATGCACTGGAAAAAGACTTCAAACAAAACGATGTTCTTTTTCATCAATTGTGCCAGGCACCTAAATATGGCAATGATGACGATTATGCAGATGATATATTAAAGAGGGTGTTTACTGCATTTCATGGTTTGGTGACGGGCAGGCCCAATGCAAAAGGAGGGGTTTATCGGATTAATCTGTTGCCCACCACCTGCCATGTTTACTTTGGCGAAATCACAGGGGCTCTGCCCGATGGAAGAAAAAAGGGAGTACCGCTTTCCGAAGGAATATCTCCGGTCCAGGGTGCAGACCGATGCGGTCCAACGGCCGTGTTAAAATCTGCAGCCAAGATCGATCATTTAAAAACAGGCGGAACCCTTTTGAATCAAAAATTTATGCCTGATCTTTTTAAAGAGGAAAAAGGAGTTCAGGCTCTTTTGCATTTAATCCGGTCATATTTTAAAATGGATGGTCATCATGTGCAATTTAATGTGGTGTCTGAAAAAACATTAAGACAAGCTCAAAAGCATCCGGAAAACTATCAGGATCTGATTGTAAGAGTCGCAGGATATTCAGATTATTTTGTGGATCTTACACAGGCTCTCCAGGAAGAGATTATAATGAGGACAGCCCACACGCTGCATTAGACTCAGAAACAATATATACCGGCTGATCGGCCGTAATTTTTTTTGAGTGATATAGGTCTGTTTCTATAAGTGTGATTTTTTCTGCTGGGCTTTAACCTCAAGGGCGCTGTCAAACAAGATGACCTGGTCCTGGCGCAGCAGCAGGTCTTTTAAACTGAACACCTGCATTCTGAAAGACTGGTTAAAGAGCCTGTTGACCAGAAGAAGAGAAGCAATCTCCATTTCATGGATTGTTTTTTCCACCACGGCAGTCATGGTTCTTTTGATAAACCGGCTGTCCGTATCTTCAATCTGCATAAAGATTTTTAAAAGATGGCGGTATTGCTCCTCTTGATCCTCAAGTTGAAGAACTGTATTCATATTGATGCAGAGTTCTACCATTCGTTTTCTGAACGCAGCATATTGTGCGTTTAGATAGGAATTTTCTGAACCGTCAAGCTCTTCCATGTTACCATAAATGCTCTTAAAATTTTTTGTGGCATTCATAATATTCCGTGAGGCAAACATAATCCGTTCCATATCTGCCGTCTCTTCATCAGCCAGTTGATGGTTCTGGATTTTAGCATAATAGGTGTAGATGGCGGCATGGAGCAGCTTGATGTTTTCATAGAGGTCTTCCAAACGCAGGTTTCGCTTTTTATTGTTTTCAATGGCATCAGCATCAAAAACCAGTTTTTCATCTATATTCAACAATTTCAGATTGTACAGCTGACATTTTTTAAGCAGATGCAGAATTTCATTCTTTAAAGCAGAAACTGAAGCTGCGGTCTCTTCAACCGGGGTTTTATCAATATAAAGCGTAAGAATTTCTTTATGTTCAGGAAAAAGTTTTACCAGCAGACGGGAGAGAAGGCCGATAAAGGGTAGAAAAAGAAGGACACCTATAACATTGAACAGGGTATGGAACATGGCAAGACCGGTCAATTGTGAGGTCTGGACATCCACAAACTGCGTGGTGAGCCAGATCATAAACGGAAGGCCTATAAAGCAAAGGGAGCCGGTTACAGCATTAAAGATCAAATGGCTGGCAGCCACTCTTTTTTTGGGTTGAGTGCCGCCAATTGAACCGAATAATATGGTGATGGTTGTACCAATATTGGCACCGACCACCATGACGGCTGCGATGTCAAAAGTGATCAACTGACTGTTAAGCGCCGCAAGAGTGATGGCCAGGGTAGCTGCACTTGAATGCATCAGGGCAGTTAACGCGGTTCCTATGATTAAATAAAACCATAGACCGTAATTGGGAATCTGGTCCATGGTGAAATGCTGGGCAAAGCCTTCAACTGTCCCCTTCATATAGTCAAGCCCCAGAAAAAGAAAGCCAAACCCTATGAGAAGACAGGTGACATGATATAATTTTGTTGAAGGTTTAAAGAGGATTAAACCAATGGCACCAACACCCACAAAGGGGAGGGCAAAGGTTTCGATTTTGATTTTAAATCCAAGGGTTGCAACAATCCAGGCGGTCAGCGTTGTACCGATATTGGAGCCCATGATAACACCGATGGCATTTTCCATGCTCATGACCCCGGCCCCGACAAAAGCCAGGACCATCAGGGAAACGGCTGAACTGCTCTGCAATAATGCAGTGACAAAAGCGCCGCTTCCAATGGCCTTTAATCTTCCGTTTGTATATTGCCGGATGATTCTTCGGAAAGCTTTGCCGGACAGTGATTTTACCGAGGTTTCAAGCAATTGCATGCCGAACATGAATATGCCCAGGCCTGCCAGAAGTTTCCACACATTGAAATGTTCCATCACTATCCCACCAAAAGAGATTACATAATTTAAAAAATCTGACCTTCTCTAGGTGCCTTAAACCATGGGCATCTATCTTTGGGTCAGGACGAAACTTATACTATATATGAGGATTTATCTTGAGGCAAACAAATTTTTAAAATAATTTTTTATCAGGAAAGCATTTTTTGTAAGATCGCTTTATATAAAAAAGCAGGCGGCAAAGTGACCCTTTTCATGTTCGATAAATTCAGGTTCCTTCTGGGAACAGATATCCTGGCGTTTGGGACACCGGGTATGAAACCTGCAACCGGTTGGCGGGTTGATGGGGCTTGGCACATCCCCTATCAATGGCTGTATTTTTCTCTGAAAATTGGGATCTGGAATGGGTGAGGACGCCAAAAGAGCATTGGTATAAGGGTGTAAAGGATTTTTATATAACTCACCTGATTCGGCAAATTCAACGATTTTGCCAAGATACATGACAGCGACTCTGTCAGAGATATATTCCACCACGGGCAGGTCATGGGAAATGAACAGATATGTCAGATTGAACTGCTCCTGAAGGTCTTTTAACAAATTGATCACCTGGGCCTGGATGGATACATCAAGGGCTGAGACGGCTTCATCGCAGACAATGAACTCCGGTTTCAGGGCAATGGCCCTGGCAATACCGATTCTATGCCGCTGCCCACCGGAAAACTGGTGGGGATACCTTCGCATGTGTTCCCTTCCAAGTCCTACAGTTTCCAGTATTTCAGCCACGGCATTGTCCCTTTGTGACCTGCTTTTCATCCCATGGACCAGGAGGGGTTCACCAATGATCTGTGAAATAGATTTTCGTGGGTTAAGGGAGGAAAAAGGATCCTGAAAAATGATTTGCATTTTTTTTCTCAGCCGGCGCATGGCCCCGGGTTCCAGATCCTGGATGGCCTGATCCTGAAAAAATACTTTGCCTGATGTAGGTTCTTCCAGCCTTAAAATTGCTCTTCCAAGGGTTGATTTTCCACACCCTGATTCTCCCACAAGCCCCAGAGTCTCGCCTTGTTGAATGGTCAGGCTGACATTATCCACGGCTTTGACCGAGGCTACTTCCTTCATGAAGATACCGCCCTTTATGGGATAATACTTAACCAGGTTTTCTATTCTCAGTAATGTTTTGGAATGATTAGCATCAAGCATATTTTAAACACCGTACTATATGATTTTTACTTATATTACAGATCTGAGGAAGTGTGGTCATGCAGTCCTTGAACACATCCGGGCAACGATTTGAAAAATAACATCCCTGGGGAAGATTGAATAATGATGGAACCGAACCTTTTATGGTCTGCAGCCTGGCCATGCCCATATTTTTGCCCAGGACAGGTATGGACTTCATCAACCCGATGGTATAGGGGTGTTTGGGGTTTCCAAACAGCGTGTTAACATCTGTGTATTCAACGATTTTTCCGGCATACATGACGGCCACCATCTGGGCCATTTCCGCAATTACCCCAAGGTCATGGGTAATAAATAAAATAGCTGCGCCTGTTTCTGATTTCAAGCGGTTCATCAGATCAAGTATCTGGGCCTGTATGGTTACATCCAGGGCGGTGGTGGGTTCATCGGCAATCATAAGTCTGGGATTGCATGCCAAAGCCATGGCAATCATGACTCTCTGGCGCATACCGCCGCTCATCTGGTGGGGATATTCATGGGGTCTTTTTTCCGGATCAGGAATTCCAACCTTTTTGAACATTTCAACCACCCGGTTTTTTAATTCCTTTTTGGAAATATTTGTATGAAGTTCAATAACTTCTGAAACCTGGTCTCCCACGGTAAAAACCGGGTTCAAAGAGGTCATGGGTTCCTGGAAAATCATACTGATCCGGTTGCCCCGGACTTTTCTCATCTGCTTTTCACTTGCTTTTACCAGATCTATTCCTTCAAACAGAATTTTTCCGCCCACAATTTTTCCCGGAGGCTCCGGGATAAGTCTCATGATGGAATGGGCTGTCACACTTTTTCCGCATCCTGATTCTCCCACTAACCCTAAAGTCTGGCCAGGTGCGATGGTGATGCTGACATTATCAACAGCCTTGGCAGTCCAGTCTCTGACGAAAAAATGTGTTCTAAGTTCTATTATATCAAGAAGGTTGTCGTTGTCCATTTTTAATCCCTTAACCGGGGATCAAGTGCATCCCTTAATCCATCACCCAGCAGGTTGAATCCTAAAACAGCAAATAAAATAGCAAGTCCCGGCAAGGTCATAACCCAGGACGCTCTTAAAATCAATGATCTGCTCTGGGCAATCATTGCACCCCATTCAGGCGTAGGGGGCTGGGCACCCAGGCCCAGAAAGCTTAATGCGGCCGCATCAAGAATCGCACTTGCAAAATTTAAGGTTGTCTGGACAATGAGGGGGCCCATGCAATTGGGAAGAATGGCTAGAAAAATAATTCTGAATTCACTTGCCCCGATGGCCCTGGCAGCTGTTACATAGTCTTTTTCACATTCTTCAAGAACACTCCCCCGGACAATTCTTGCAAATCTGGGGACATAGGTTATTCCAATGGCAATCATGGCATTTTTCAGACTGGGTCCAAGATAGGCAACAATTACTATGGCCAGAAGAATATAGGGAAAGGAAAGAATAATATCCATGAGACGCATGACAATGTTATCCAGCCATCCTTTTTTGTATCCTGAAATAGCACCGATCAGGGTGCCGAAAAAGAATGCAAGGCTCACGCTGATGACAGATACCATCAAAGAGATTCTGGCTCCATATATCAACCTGGAAAGTATGTCCCGTCCCAGGTCATCCGTGCCAAGTATATTTTTGGTAGTGCCGCCTTCATACCAGACAGGTGGCTTGAGCTGGTCATACAGGGAGGTCTCAATCGGATCATGGGGACTGATATAAGGTGCAAATATTGCAACCAGGATGAAAACAACAATAATAATCAGGCCTGCAATGGCTGTTTTGTTCCTCCACAGCTGAGCGAGCTGTTCCAGCATGGGATGCCGGTCCAAGGGGTTTTTTTTTATTTTTTTCTTGTTCATAAACCTTACTTTTGGATTATTTGATACTGATTTTAGGATTTATTACAGCATAGAGCAGATCAACAAACAGGTTGATCAGAATAAAGATAGTGGCAATAATCAATGTACCGCCTTGTATAACCATGTAGTCCCTCTGCATGACAGCATCATACATCCACTTGCCCACTCCGGGCCAGGCAAAAATAGTCTCTGTCAGGATGGCACCGCACAAAAGTACGCCAAACTGAAGGCCTATGGTGGTGACAACGGGAATCAATGCATTCCGCAACGCATGTTTGTAAACCACTTTGAAGCTGGAAAGTCCTTTGGCTTTTGCGGTTTTAATATAGTCCTGCCTTAAAACTTCAAGCATGCTGGACCGGGTCATCCTGGCAATAATTGCTGTGGGAATAGTACTTAAAGTCACAGCCGGCATGATCAAATGCCATATAGAATCCTTGAGTGCCACCCAGTTTTTAGTGATAATGGAATCAAGCACATAGAAATTTGTTACGACTTCCAGGTCGATTAAAACACTCAAACGGCCAGAAATGGGCAGCCACCCGAGGTTGACAGAAAATATCAACATCAGCACCAGGCCCAGCCAGAATATCGGCATACTGACCCCTGTCAAGGCGCCGAGCATGCTCAGGTAGTCAAATATCGAGTACTGCTTTGTGGCGGAAATAATCCCCAATATGATCCCCACAAAACAGGAGATAAACAAGGCGCAGACAGACAATTCCAAGGTTGCCGGAAATCTATGTTTGATCTCAGTCCAGACCTTTTGCCTTGTAAATATGGTTTCGCCAAGATCTCCTTTCATCAGCCGTTTCATGAACATGCCGTACTGGACATGAAGCGGTTTATTCAACCCAAGGTGTTCCCTGACTTGATGCAGGGATTCTTCTGTTGCCCTTTCCCCAAGCATCAGTTCGGCTGGATCACCCGGGGTGAGACGAAGCATGAAAAAGACGATCAATGACACGCCTAAAAGTGTTGGAACAAGAATAAAAATACGTCTGATAATATAAGCTAACATAATTTTGTGATGTTTTGTTTAAAAAGGGAAAGAGCTTTGTAAGCCCTCTCCCTTTTTTCAGGTGTTTATTTAAATGACACGTTTTTCAATCTTACACTTCCAGTTGGATGAAGTTTGAAATTCACGACATTTTTGGTGGTAGGCCAGATAACAGTTGAATGGGCAATGGGAATAGTACCCACATCGTCAAAAATCACCTGGAGGGCTCTTTCGTAGATTTTAGTACGTTCCGCCTGATCAATTGTGATTTTGCCCTTGACTATCAGATCATGATATTCTGCGTTGTGCCACTGGGTCCTGATGGAAGGAGAGGCAAGGCCATCAAAAAGAACAGCAAGGAAATTATCCGGATCACCATTGTCACCCGTCCATCCAAGCTGGAACAGATCCATGTCATCAGGCTGTTCACGTTGTTTTTTAAGGTATGTACCCCAGTCATAGCTGACAATCCTTGCCTGGATACCGATCTTTGCAAGGTTTGAAATCATGGCAACACCGACCTTAAGCCCTTCAGGGTTGTATGGACGGGGAACCGGCATTGACCAGAGCGTAATTTCGCCCAGACCTTTTCCATCTTTAAAACCGGCTTTTTCAAGCTCTTGTTTGGCAAGCTCCACATCAAAGACATATCCCGGGATGCTTTTATTATATCCCCACATGGTTGGCGGAATCGGGTTCTTTGCAATCTGCCCCATTCCCTGATAGATATTATCAACAATGGCTTGCCTGTTGATGGCGTAGGCAACGGCTTTTCTTAAATGCAAATTGCTCTTCCAGGGTTCCTTGGTATGGTTGAAAGACAGGTAACCTACGTTCATGCCCGGCTGAGAAATAAGCTGGAGGTTGGTGTCTTTCTTGGCAAGGGGAATATCTGCCGGATTCGGGAACTGGCAGACATTGATGGAACCGGTTTTAAGCTCAAGGAATCTTACGGAGTTTTCAGGGATAGACCTGAAAATGACTTTATCAAAATAAGGGCCTTCGGTTTTATCCCAATACTCTTTAAATTTTTCAAGAACAATTTTGTCATCCTTTACCCAGGAGACAAATTTAAAAGGCCCTGTTCCAACAGGCTGTCTTAAAAATTCTTTTGGATTGGAAAGAAAGGCTGTGGGGCTGATAATATCGGCGAAATCCATTCCCATATTGGCAAGGAAAGGTGCCTCTACTCTTTTCAGCTTGAATACAACCGTGTATTCGTCAATTGCTTCAATGGAACCTATGGTGTTGTCCATTTCCATGGATGCCCAATATTCCGGCGTTCTATCCTGAACAGGAATATCATAACCTTTTCCAACAAATTTTACGTTTTTTTCCTTCATCATTCTGCCGATGGAGAAAACAACTGCATCTGCATTAAAAGGTGTGCCGTCATGAAATTTAACACCTTTTCTCAAATTAAATTTATAAGTCAGGCCATCCGCAGCGATATCCCATGATTCAGCCAGACCTGGTTCCAGGGCGGTTGACTCGTCCTTGTATGCAACCAAGGCTTCAAAGATATTGTCACAGACCATAAACGAATTGCCGTCGGTTTCATAGGCAGGATCAAGCCCTACACTATCGCCGCCACGGCCGAAAACAAAGGTTCCTCCGGCTTTTGGGGCCGCAAGAACAGAACCGGAAAACAAAAACATAAATAATGTTAATAATATTCCTATCTTTTTCATTTTTCCTCCTTTAAAAATTGTGTTAAACAAAGAATAATAATGATCACTTCAATACCGCATTATTGCCTAATAACAATGTTTTTTATTAATGTCAAAACAATTTGGATTTTGTAGATTTTAATCTATTTTTTTTTAAAACACGTAATTTCTTGACCCCTCCACTAATTTTTGGTACTTGCAAGTTATTCGAGAATTTGCAGTTTCTTTGTCATCAAAATGTGCCGGGAAAACATATTTTGGTATGTATTTTAATTTTATTAAAGTTAGGAGAATTAAGATGAAAAAATTAATTTTGTTAGGTTTAAGTTTATTTATGGTTTTATTTTTTACCTGCACAGCAAGTTCCAAAACCTTAAAAGTTGGTCTTGATGCTGACCCTGAATCTCTTGATCCACAGGTTCAACTTTCAGGTGGGATGCTTCAACTTTCACACTGGGTGTTTGACCCTCTTGTACGTTGGAATAAAGATCATCAGATTGTACCACGCCTTGCTGAAAAATGGGAAAGGCTTGATGAACTTACAATCCGTTTTTATCTTCATAAAGGCGTAAAGTTTCACAGCGGCAACACATTAACTGCAAAAGATGTAAAATGGTCTTTTGAACGTCTGCAAAAAAGTGTTGACTTTAAAGGTCTTTTTGAGCCCTTTGAAAGCGTTACCATTATTGATGATTACACAATAGATATAAAAACCAAAAAAGCCTACCCTCTTCTTCTGAATATGGCAACTTATATTTTCCCGATGGACAGTGAGTTTTATACAGGAACTGATGAAACCGGACAGCCCAAAGATGCTTGTGTAAAATTCACACACACCTTTGCAAATGGTAATGAATCAGGAACCGGTCCTTTTGTTGTCAAAAAATTTGAACAGGGTGTTGTGCTTGAAATGACACGTTTTAAAGATTACTGGGATACAAAATCTCCTGGTAATGTAAGTAAAGTCATACTTACTCCTATTAAAGAAAGTGCAACACGTGTTGCCGCGCTTCTCTCAGGAGATGTTGATTTTATTTCTCCTGTTCCACCTACTGATTTCGATAGAATTCGATCTGATTCTAAAGTTGATTTAGTTACACTAAATGGTGGACGTATAATTACTTTCCAGATGAATCAGGATAGAGTTGAAGCTTTTAAAAATGTCAAAGTACGTCAAGCAATTTGTTATGCCGTTAACAATACAGGTATTGTTGAAAAAATTATGAAAGGAACTGCATCTGTTGCAGCACAACAAAGCCCGGAAGGTTATTTAGGACACAAAGCAAACCTTAAACCAAGATTTGATCTTGATAAAGCCAAAGCGCTTATGAAAGAAGCTGGCTATGCTGATGGGTTTGAAGTTACAATGATGGCCCCCAATGATCGTTATGTTAATGATGCAAAAATTGCTGAAGCAACTGCTCAGATGCTTGCAAAAATTGGCATTAAAGTTAACCTTAAAACAATGCCAAAAGCTCAATATTGGGATGAGTATGACAAAAGAGCTGCTGACATGATGATGATTGGATGGCACTCAGACACTGAAGATTCTGGTAATTTCTCAGAATTCTTAACAATGTGTACCAATGCTGACACTGGCTATGGCCAATATAACAGCGGTGCTTATTGCAATAAAAAAATTGATGAACTTGTAATTGGTGCTCAGTCAGAAACTGATCTTGCTAAAAGAGCTGCAATGCTTCAGGAAATTGAACAAATTCTTTATGATGAAGCTGCCTTTGTACCATTCCATTGGCAAAATCATTCTTATGGGGCGAAGAAAAACTTTAAGATTGAACCCATTGTCAATGCATTAAACTTCCCTTATTTTGGTGACCTTGTAGTAGAATAAGACAGATCAGATAAGGGTATTATCTTATACTATTATCCAGGGGCTTGCAACGCCGGCCCCTGGATATCAAAATCAACACAATACAAGATAAACTTATGTTTGCATTCATTATAAGAAGAACTATTCAGGCAATCATGGTTATGCTGATTATCAGCTTGATCGGTTTTTCAATAAAAAGCAATATTGGCGACCCTGTAAGAGACCTTGTAGGCGAAAGGGTTACGCCGGCAGAAAGAGCAGTAATTGCTGATAAGCTGGGCCTGAATGATCCTTTTTTCAAACAGTATACAAGATTTGTAAAAAATGTTCTTCATGGTGACTTTGGAACATCTTTAATATATCGGAAACCCTGCCTTGAAGTTATTTTAAAACATGCCCCTGCTACAATTGAACTTGTTTTAGGCGCAGCTTTAATAATTATTTTGATTTCTTTGCCATTAGGTGTGTTCGCAGCCTTAAAACCTAAACATTTGTTTTCCAAATTTATCATGGGTTTTTCTACATTAGGCGTTTCAATACCTGTCTTTTTAACCGCTATTATGTTTATTTATCTCTTTTCTGTGACCCTGGGCTGGCTACCTTCCTATGGCAGAGGTGAAACTGTCGATATTTTCAATAATGGTTACTGGAATTCTGGTTTATTAACCATAGATGGGTTACAACACCTTGTTCTTCCCTGTATATCTCTTGCATCAATAATGCTGCCTTTATATATCCGCCTCATCAGATCTGAAATGATGGAGGTCCTTGAAACAGAATATATTAAGTATGCCTGGGCAAAAGGACTTGCTCCCACACGTATCTGGTTAGTTCATGCATTTAAAAACACCTTACTTCCTGTTGTTACAGTTTTTGGTTTACAAATTGGTATTATGTTTGCTTTTACAATCCTTACTGAAACTGTTTTTCAATGGCAGGGCATGGGGTTTATGTTTTTAGAAGCAATACAACGAGCTGATATTTCCCTTTTAATTGCATATCTGGTTGTCGTGGCAAGTGTATTTGTTTTAGTCAATACTGTGGTTGATATATTTTATGGATTTATTAATCCCACAGTCAGAATATCAGGAACAAAATGAAAAGTTCATTACAGAAATTTAAAGAGTCATATTTTCTATATAGTTTCAGACAAGATAAAGTTGCCATGGCAAGCTTTATTGCAATTATAATATTTATCATTCTTGCAATAACAGCACCATGGATTGCTCCGATGGATCCCTATGATGCCAACAATATAGATATTATGAACTCTGAAATTCCTCCGAGCTGGAATGAAGGAGGAGAAAAAAAATTTCCACTGGGGACAGATAACATGGGAAGAGATATGCTTTCCACAATGTTATATGGTCTTAGGACATCTATAATGATAGGCATAGGAGCTGTGTCCCTTCAGGCACTCATCGGTATTTTTATGGGATTGTCAGCAGGATATCTTGGTGGAAAAACCGATGCAATACTTATGAGGATAGCAGACATTCAATTTTCATTTCCCTATCTTATGCTTGCAATATTAGTTGGTGCTATTTTTCAAATGCTATTTGGAATAAGCAGATATGAACAGCTGGCTATTCCACTCTTAATACTGATCATTGGTTTTGCTGAATGGCCAATGTATGCAAGAACAATTCGCGCTTCTGTAATGAGAGAAAAAAACAAAGAATATGTTGAAGCTGCAAAGGTCATCGGGTTATCAAATCCTGTAATAATGGTTAGACATGTCTTGCCAAACTCTCTTACATCCTTGATGGTTATTTCAACAATACAGATTGCAAATGCAGTTATGAGCGAAGCTGCCCTGTCTTTTCTGGGCTTAGGCATGCCAGTTACAATGCCTTCTCTTGGTTCTCTTATCAGGTCTGGATTTGATTATATTTTTTCAGGATCATGGTGGATTACTGTTTTCCCCGGAATTTTACTTATTCTGTTTGTCCTTGTCATTAACCTGCTTGGTGACTGGCTAAGAGATGTACTTAACCCCAAACTTTATAAGGGATAGGATTTTAAGATGTCTCATCTTTTAGAGGTCCATGATCTTGAAGTTAAATTTGCATTAAGATTTGGTGATATCACTGCAATTGATGGCGTAAGCTTTGTCCTGGACAGGGGTGAAAAGCTTGGTCTTGTCGGAGAGAGTGGCGCCGGCAAATCTGTAACCGGTTTTTCAATAATCAATCTGATCAGTAAACCAGGATATATTTCTAAAGGGAAAATATTTTTTGAGGGAAATGAAATAAGTTCCTATTCTGATGAAAAGATGCGTAAAATCCGTGGGAATAGAATCAGTATGATTTTTCAGGACCCCATGATGACATTGAATCCTGTGTTTACCATCGGATTTCAGATGGTTGAAACCTTGCAGGCCCATCGGAAAATTTCTAAAACAGACGCGCAAGATATTGCATTGGAAAAATTAAAAAAAGTCCATATTCCATCACCAGAGCAAAGACTATCGCAATATCCCCATGAGTTATCAGGCGGGATGCGCCAGAGAATTATTATCGCCATTTCTCTTTTGACAGATCCTGCCATTATTATTGCTGATGAACCTACCACTGCTCTGGATGTGACAATTCAAGCCGAAATCATGGATTTGTTACAGGAATTGTGCGAATCAGATAACATGGCTTTGATATTAATTACCCATGATCTTGGGGTTGTATCCCAGGTCACAGAAAAAATTGCGGTTATGTATGCGGGTAAAATTATTGAATACGGATCAACGGATCAGGTGGTGAAACATCCGGTTCATCCCTATACCGAGGGGTTGATAAAATCAATACCAGGGACTGTGATAAAGCCGGGTGAAGATCTCGTACAGATTCCAGGGATGATGCCGACACTGACAAACATACCACCGGGATGTGCTTTTAATCCGAGATGCTATTTAAGGCAGGCCATCTGTACAACACAGACACCAGAACTCAAGGATGCCGGCAATGGTGTTTTGGCAGCCTGCCATATGAAATAAAAGGGAATGAACAGCAAAAAAATAATGAATAAAGATAATACAATACTTTTAATTAAAAATGTGGTGAAGCACTTTGACATTTCAGGTGGTTTTCTGGATCAGCTCAGGCTCAAAAAGGGCAAAATCTGTTTAGAGAAAACCATAGTTAAAGCTGTAAATGATGTCTCTCTTTTTATTAAAAAAGGTGAAACCTTAAGTGTGGTAGGGGAAAGCGGGTGCGGGAAATCAACTCTGGCAAGAGTTGTTTTGGGCCTTTATCCGCCTAATTCCGGAGAAATACATTATGGTGGCAAAAGAATTGATAACCTGAACCATGAGCAGATGCTGCCCTTTAGAAAAAAAATGCAGATGATTTTTCAAGATCCCTATGCCTCTTTAAATCCAAGAAAAACAGTTCAGCAGACTTTAGAAGAACCTTTGAGATTTCATCATCCTGAATTGTCCAATGATGAAATCAAAGATAAAATTGACCAGGTCATGGAACAGGTGGGGGTTGACCAGGCCTGGATAAAAAGATACCCCCATGAATTTTCCGGGGGTCAGCGCCAGCGGATCAGTATTGCAAGGGGATTAATTCTTGATCCGGAATTTATTGTGGCAGATGAGCCAGTATCAGCTTTAGATGTTTCCATCCAGGCGCAGATCCTTAACCTTTTGATGAAAGCCGGCAGAGAAAGAGAATTAACGTACCTCTTTATCACCCATGATTTGTCCGTTGTACGTCATATCAGTACACGGGTTGCGGTGATGTATCTTGGGACTATATGTGAATTAGCCAAAGCTGAGGATTTATTTGCTTTCCCGCGTCACCCATATACAAAGGCCCTTTTAAGCGCCATCCCCGTTGTCGGTGAGAAACGGGCCAAACAAATTAAACTCAAGGGGGAAGTTCCCACGCCGGTTAACTTGCCGACAGGATGTGTGTTCCATGCGCGGTGCGTGTATGCAAATGAGAGGTGTACCCAACAGGTTCCTGCATTATTGACAATGGATAACGGCACCTGTGTCGCTTGCCATGCAGTAGAGGAAAATCGGGTAATATCTTGACAAGACAAGTACAGGACGCTTTTAAAGCAGCAATTCCTATCTTTATCGGTTACATACCGGCAGCCATTGCATTCGGGATATTGTCCAAAGGCTGTGGTATCACTCTTCTGGAATGTTTTTTATTTTCAGCCGTTGTTTTTGCCGGTGCCAGCCAGTTTATTGCGCTGAATCTGTTAATGACAGGAATGGGGCCGGGCGGTATTATTCTAACTACTTTGCTGGTCAATTTCAGGCATTTTTTGATGAGTGCCTATTTGTCTACAAGAATTGGTAAGGTTGCCAAAAAATACTTATTTTTAATTGCCTTTGGTGTGACAGATGAGGTCTTTTCCGTCCTTTCCTTTAACAAAGGCCAGCTTTCAAAGACCTTTGTAATTATATTGCAATTATCTGCTTATTCTGCCTGGGTCGGTGGAACAATAGCAGGCTATGTTATGGGTGGTTTCCTGCCGGAAATCTTGAGCAAAAGCATGGGAGTTGCACTCTATGCATTACTGCTGGCTATTCTGCTGCCTGAGATTAAAACATCAGTAAAGGCATTGATTCTTACCATCGCATCAGGGCTTTTAAATACTCTTTTAATCAAGCTTGATATCCTTCCAAATGGCTGGACCATCATTGTGTGCATTCTTATCATTGCTTTGGCAGGATCATTTTTTATTGCCACGGAAGTTCAGGAGGAAAGCTGTGGATAATCTGATTCCTGTAATCCTGGGTATGGCGGCAGTCACATATGGGCCAAGATTGATACCATTCATTTTGATGAGTAACAGGGAAATTCCAAAAAGGGTTGATGCATTTTTAAAATGCATACCCATGGCAGCAATCGGTGCCTTGATTATCCCCGGGGTATTTTCTGCTACTCCTGACATGCCCATGGCAGCACTCTCAGGTATGGCCTTTACAATGATCTTTGGGTTGTGGAAAGGGGGCATCATCATACCGGTGTTAGGATCAGTGGCAGTAACATATCTTGTTTTGCTTAGTGCATGGTAAAACGGCAATGGCTACACTGATAAATTGTGCAGCAGTTGCCGTTTGTAATAAAAAAAAGATGAAGATTTATTCCCAGTCAAATTCCTTTGAAGTAACTGTGTGTTCCATTCTTTGAATGCGGCGTTCAATGTTTTCAAATTTTCTCTTGATTCTCTGGATGGCTGATGGCCTTGAATGGGTATAGGAATCATAAAATTCCTGGTCTTTTTCATCGCGCAAAGGAGAAACAGGTTCCATCTTTACCAGCAGACCTGCAACGATATACATGACACCGATTGGCCAGAAACCCGTAAACAGAAATAAGACCAGGGTGATTATTCTCACCCAGAAAACACTGAAATTAAAATACTCGGCAAGTCCGCGGCAGACTCCCATGAAGATACCTCTTCTGGATCGGTAGATCCCCTGGCTTGATGCCAGGGTTTCAAGCCTGTCTCTGAGCCCGTTATAATGCCTTTTGTATTGTTTGAACTTATGGTTTTGTCTATGTCCATAGTGTCGTTTCATTTGTTTAAATCCTTTTTCTGGCGCTCAATCAATATGGTTTCAAGCGCTTCAATCCTTTCTTCCATTTTTGACAATCCATGATATATGTCCTGGATCATTTTAGTCTCTTCTGCCTGGGTCTGTTTTTCGTTTTTGGACAATCCACCTGTTTTGGAGGCCCTGATAATGCCGATAAATATCAGCCCAAGGGTGGCGATGAAAAGTATTATCCCGCCAATGCATATTCCTACGATAAGTGCGCCAGTCATCATATAATTACTCCGGTTTGGTTAATCTTGAATGGTTTATTCATCCCTTGTATCATCATTTTTTGAAGATTGGGAGGACTTTAATTTATTGAGCTCTGCCTCAATGTCATCATCTGCCTCCAGAACATCGAATTCCTCTTCAAGTGTTGATGGTCTGCCATAATTGACAAGATCTGCCTCGGCTTCCATTCTTTCGATGTGGTTTTCAAGTTCTTCAAATTTTTGCATTATCTCGGTACTGTCTGCACGCCGTATTTCTTCCCTGGCTCTTTTTTTGCCACTGGCCCGGATATGTCTTTGAACAAGTATACGCTGTTTTTCCCGGGCAGATTTTAGTTTGCTTTCGAGTTCGGAAATGTCATCCCGGTATTGCTCAATGATGGTACTCAGTTCAGTTTGTTCTATCTCAACAACCTCGGTTTTCTGGGTAAATCGTCTCTTTTCCTGAAGTGCCTGCCTTGCCAATGCATCTTTCCCTTTTTTTACCGCAAGTTCAGCTTTCTGGGCCCAGAAATTTTCTTTTTCCAGGATATCATCCAATAGCCTCCCAACTTTTTTCTGATTGGCAATGGCATTTGCACAGGAAGATTTGATTTCAATCAATGTGTCTTCCATTTCCCTGATCATCAGTTTGATTAATTTTTCAGGATCTTCTGCTTTATCCAGCATGGCACTCATGTTTGATGCTACAATGTCTTTAAATCGTGTGAAAATTCCCATTTTGTTTTCTCCTCATGCTTTGTTTTTATTTTAAAATTAAGCTTCTTTTTTTCGAGTTACAGATACAAATAGCATTTAGCATTTTCCGTGCCAGACAAAATTATATGATAAATACACTTTGATTTTAAGGGGTTATTCCCATTGACGTCTTCCTGATGCATGTGGTATGTTTTACCAATCATGGGTTATATTAACCAATAGTTGAGCTATTTATCAAGCCTACAGGATGCCTTGGGAGGGTAAAATGGTTTTATCTGATCAGCAACAAAGGGGAGACACGCATTTTTCAACGCCTGAAGCAATAGGACAGTCAGAGGCGTTCCTTGAATTCCAGGAACTGATATCAAAGGTGGCACCCATTGAACGTCCGATTCTGATTCTCGGGGAGCGCGGCACGGGCAAGGAGCTTGCCGCATCAAAGATTCATTTTTTATCAAAGCGGTGGCAAAAACCTCTTGTAACATTGAATTGTTCGGCCCTGACATCAACCCTGATAGGTTCTGAGCTGTTCGGGTATGAAAAAGGGGCATTTACCGGTGCCGCTTCCCGGCAGGCAGGCCGGTTTGAGAAAGCATCCGAAGGTACGCTTTTTCTGGATGAAATCGGGACAATCCCCATGGAGGTTCAGGAAAAAATTTTAAGGGTGGTGGAGTATGGCAGTTTTGAACGGGTAGGCTCCTCCGAATCTATTCATGTTGATGTGCGGATTGTGGCAGCAACAAATGTGGATCTTTTTTTGATGGTGCAGTATGGTGAGTTTAAGCAGGATCTTCTTGACCGGCTTTCTTTTGAAGTGATTTATGTGCCGCCCTTAAGAAAAAGAAAAGGGGACATCCTGATTCTGGCAAATCATTTTGCAGCAAGGATGGCATTTGAGCTTGGCCGGGAAGAAATACCCAGGATTTCTTTTCAAGCGTTAAAAGCACTTGAGGATTATCCCTGGCCTGGAAATATCAGGGAATTAAAAAATGTTATTGAAAGGGCCGTATATAAATCTTCGACGGATATAATTAAAGAGATTTCCTTTGATCCCTTTAATAATCCCTATGGGGATGCTTTGGAAAACAAAACAGTAAGAAAGGAGAAAAAAAGGGATGAATCTCATCTGGATTCGCTGATTCCGGATGAATCAAATGTCGGCGAGTCAAGTGATATTATAGATCATATTTTGGAAAAACCGTTTAGGCAAGCTATTGCCGAGTTGGAATTCCATCTGGTATCAAAGGCTTTAAAAGAATGTCAGTTTAATCAGAGAAAAGCTGCAAAAAGGCTTGGGCTTTCCTATGATCAGTTTCGGGGGATTAAAAAAAAGTATGGCAACAGGGTTTGATGGGAAAAAGATTTAGGTTCATCATAATGAACAAATTGACTCTGCCCCAGAGCATTTTGTTGATTATGTGAACCCCCTATATACAGGATTTAGCTATATTCAGACAACAGGTAAAAACAAGTTGACCCGTCTTGTTTCATCCTGTATCATAATCGCTGTCGTGTTCATAATGATGAACATTTGTGTGTTAAATGCAAATTGATTCAATACCTTTGAAAAGGTGAAGATGATAAGAATGGAGATCTTTAGCAATGGATGTTAAAATGCTCATAATCCATCCGGAGAAATGCAATAATTGCGGGGACTGCGAAACAGCCTGCATTCAAACCCGAACAAGTTTAACCAGCCCTGGCCTGTCCTGTATTCGAATTCTGAAGGACAATGAAGATGAGGAATTCTTTTTCCCCATTGCCTGCAAACAATGTGAAAATCCGCCCTGCATGGCAACCTGTCCAAAAGAAGCAATTTATCGTGATGATGAACTGAGCTGGGTCTTGATTGATCGTCAAAAATGTGTAGGATGCGGTTACTGCGTATCTGCCTGTCCTTTTGGAGCAATGAAGCTGGATAAGCAAAAGGCCAAATCCTATAAATGCGATCTGTGCAAAGGTGATCCTGAATGTGTGAAAATTTGCCAACCTTTGGCCATTGAATACCTGGATGTTGAAATGATAAAATATCCCAATATGGTTCTATTGGCTGGAAAGCTGGCACGGTTGGCAAAACCTTAAAGAGATTTAAGAAGGAACCTTAGGAGATACTGAAATGTCCTTTTTTAAAGTAAATGAGAATTGTAATGGCTGCCTGGCCTGTGTGCAGAATTGTCCGGCAGGCGCATTGAACTATTTTGATCAGGAAGACAGCCGGAAGATAATGCATAATATGTCTCTTTGTGCCAGATGCGGTCACTGTTGGAGAATCTGCCCCCAGGATGCCGTTGAATTCAAGGTTTTGCTCACCGGAAGATTTGATCTGGTAAAAACATTGGATATGGTTCATTGCAAGGTATGTGGAGAACCCATTTATACCACAAGCCTGGGTGAGACTGTGTCAAATGATACTAAAAAGAGCATTGAGCCACTGTGCCCTGATCATAAAGGCTTTGAACCTGTAAATGTATGGAAAAAACTTGCCTCCAAAAGAGCTTCCCAATAGGAGATAATCTATGATAGTCGGCGAACATAAACCAATTGAAGAGATTATAGAATCAATAAAAGACTATTCAAATGTTCTGGTAGTAGGGTGTCAAACCTGCGTGGCTGTCAGCCTGACCGGTGGTGACAGGGCTGCAAGATCAATGACTGAAGCCCTTGCCCATGCTTTTAAAGAGAGTAAACCCCTTCATATTTTTGAAAACAGCATGCTGGAAAGGCAATGCGAAAAAGACTGGATCAAACCATTTTTTGATCTTCCCCAAGGTGTGGACGCCATTTTGTCCCTTGCCTGTGGTGCAGGTGTTCAAACCATGGCAGATATATTTAAAGGCATTCCTGTTTTACCTGGCTTGAATACAACCTTTCTCGGGGCCCAGGATGCCCCAGGTGTCTTTAATGAGAAATGTGCGGGATGTGGTGATTGCCTTCTCGGGTTGACAGGTGGCATATGCCCCATTGCCAGGTGTGCCAAACATCTCCTTAATGGTCCATGCGGTGGATCATCAAAGGGGAAATGCGAGATAAGTATTTCTTTGGGCCGGGATGTTGAGTGCGCCTGGCATTTGATTGTTGATCGTCTCAAAGAACTTGGCAAGCTTGATAACTATGAAAAGATAAGTGAAGCGAAAAACTGGACTCCCGGTGGTGCCGGCGGCCCAAGACAGCTGGTTCATCCAGGGGAAACACCTTTTTAAAAAAGATTTTTATCCCTTGTCTTTTAAAGTTTTGCAGATAAAATAAATAAAACCTGCCCGGAAGTTTAAATAATACTTCCGGGCAGGTGATCTCGTCATCTTTTTTTATCTATGATATTTCTATGGGCCATCAATCTGATGGCATTGATTTTGATAAATCCTTCTGCATCTTCCTGGTTATAACCGCCTTCAATATCCATGGAAGAAAGATCCTGGTCATAAAGGGAAGAAGGGCTTGTCCGGGCAACGGGGTATGCAATGCCCTTGTAAAGTTTCAAGGTGACTTCGCCATCAATGACTTCCTGGCTCTTATCAATGGCCACCATGAGAAATTCCATTTCAGGGCTGAACCAGAACCCATTGTATATCAGTTCTGCAAATTTGGCAGACAGCATATCTCTTAACCGCATTACTTCTCGGTCCATGGCAACGCCTTCAATGTCTTTGTGGGCTTCGTGGAGAATGGTGCCACCCGGGGTTTCGTATACGCCCCTTGATTTAATTCCCACAAATCGATTTTCAACCATGTCAAGTCGTCCGATCCCATTTTCTCTCCCCAGTTGATTGAGGTATTCAAACAGTTCAAGGGGGTCAGTTTTAATTGTATTATTTTCAAGATTCGTGACTTTAACCGGGATGCCGTCCTTGAATTCAACTTTAATCTTTGTGGGTTTGTCCGGGGCTTTTTCAGGGGACACTGTATGGGAATAAATGTTTTCTTCGCACTCATGGGCTGGATCTTCAAGGATGCCTGCTTCATGGGAAATATGCAGTAGATTATCATCTTCACTATAGGGTTTGGATGCAGACTGTTTTGTTGGGATACCGTGTTTTTCAGCATACTCAAGAAGATCGGTTCTCCCCTTGAAAGTGTTTAAAAATTTAGCGTTTTTCCAGGGTGCAATTACCTTGATTTTTGGATTCAGGGAATAGTATGCTAATTCAAACCGGACCTGATCATTGCCTTTTCCTGTTGCGCCATGGGATACATACTCAGCACCGATTTGTCTTGCAATCTCTATCTGCTTTTTTGCAATGATGGGGCGGGCAATGGCTGTTCCTAAAAGGTATCGTCCTTCATATATTGTATTGGCTTTATAAACGGGAAAGATATAATCCGTGACAAATTCTTTTCTCATGTCTTCGATAAATACTTTGGATGCACCGATTTTTAATGCCTTTTGTTCTGCAGCCGGAAAGTCTTCCTTCTGGCCGATATTGGCCATATAGGCAAATACTTCATAGCCTTGTTCCAATAGCCATTTTAATATAACTGAGGTGTCAAGCCCACCTGAATAGGCTAGAACAACTTTTTCTTTTGACATTGGATCTCCTTTATTCTCTTAAATTCCAATTGGGTTTAAATTTTATGGCCTATTAATGAAGAAAAAAATGTAAATAGTCAACAAGAAATGGCTTTGCCAACCGTTTTTGGAGCGGTAATTTGATTCATCTGACAAATTAGAGCTGAGAAGAAATTTTACTGCAGTTATTTTTCATCCACTGGGTGAATGTTTCAGCCGTAAAATCACCTTTGCCCAGTTTTTCAAATGTTATAACTATTTCGATAGGAGTAGCAGTGAAGTCTGCCCCATGCAGCCTTAAGAAAAGCCGTGTTACAACATAAGCTGTTCGTTTGTTCCCATCCACAAATCCATGGTTTTTTGTTATCCCGAAACCATATTCAGCGGCAAGTTCTACAACATCAGGAGAGCCATAATGCAAAAGATTTTGAGGTCTTGCAAGTGCGCTTTCAATCAGGCCGATGTCCCTGACACCGGTTCCACCGCCATGTTCCTGAATCTGCATGTCATGAATGGCAAGAACTGTTTCCAGTTCAATCCAGTTATAGGTCATCTTTTGGACAGTTCCCGGAGAAGATCTTTATCCTGCTGCATTATTTTTTCAGCTTCAGACACCTGTTTGGCAAAATTTTTATTGTATCCGG
>JAHJDU010000409.1 GCA_018812385.1 Pseudomonadota bacterium | reverse complement strand
TGACCGAAGAAATTGCAAAAGCCACCGGGTCCCATATCGCAGGGATGGTAGGGCATGTGCTCATTTTATACCGGCAAAATAGCGATGTGGAAAAACAGCTGATCAGATTGCCCTGAATCAAAAAAATTTTCAATACTGATTCACAGTATTAAATAAAAATTTTAAGGGGGAAAAATGGAGTTGAATTTAAAAGGAAAAATCGCATTGGTCACAGGATCAGGGAAAAAGTCCGGCATAGGCTATGCGATTTCAAAAAAATTTGCTTCTGAAGGTTGTCATATCATCATTGCAGACTATGGGAGCGAAAAAGGCCTGGATGCTGATGTAAAAACCGGTTCCATGAATGAGATGATGGTGATCGGAGAGGAGCTGCACAAGGCGTATGGAGTAGAAACCCTTGTCGTCAATGTTGATGTGACTCATATGGAAACTATACAGAATATGGTGTCGGTCATTAAGGAAAAATTTGATCGAGTGGATATTTTATGTAATAACGCGGGTGCCACATTTGGTGTGCCAAATGGTATCCATACCTATGATGAAACAGCCTGGATGAAAACCATTGATGTCAATCTCCATGGTGTTTTCAGGGTATCCAAGGCTATTGTCCCCATGATGCAGAAAAATGGCGGAAATATTATCAATATTGCATCCAGAGCGGGTAAGGTGCCGGCACTTTTTAATGGTGCCTATGCTGTGTCAAAGGCAGGGGTGATCATGCTGACCAAGGTGATGGCCAAAGAACTTGCCGGGCTGAATATCCGGGTGAATGCCATATGTCCGGGGCAGGTTATGACAGACCTTAAAAAATGGGGGTTTGAACTGGAGGCACAGTTTTTTAATACCACGGTCGAGGAACGGCAACAAAAGATGTGTGAAACCATTCCCATGGGACGGATCGGGTCACCACAGGAGGTTGCTGATATGGCCTTGTTCCTTGCATCTGATGTGTCATCTTATGTCACAGGCCAGGCATTGAACGTTTGCGGTGGGCAATTGATGGAATTATAAAAAATTGTATAACAAATAAGATTACTATAGATAGTGTCTGACCGAAACCCCCGAAATATAGTTTTCCAATTTTGGTTAGAGATTTGTAACTATCTGAGATTGTTTTAGGATTTAGGATTTAGCTTAAAACCTAAAACTTAAAACCTAAAACTTAAAACCTAAAACTTAAAACCGTGCCTGAACAAGGTTTTCGTTCAGGCACTATTCAGGATAATAATTTCTTTTACTATTTTTCAAAGAAGGGGAATTCCATAAATGGCAAAAACAATAACAGGGGCAGAACTGGTTGCCCAGGCTTTGATTGAAAGAAAAGTGGAGTATATCTTTTCATTGAGCGGCGGACATATCACACCGATTTATCAATATCTTGAAGGATCTGAGGTTAAAATTTTCGATACCCGGCACGAGCAGTCTGCTCTATTTATGGCAGAAGCCTGGGGTAAACTGACCCGGAAAGCAGGGGTTGCCATGGTAACGGCAGGCCCGGGATTTATCAATGCGTTGACCGGTGTTGCCAGCGCATATTTTTCAAATACCCCTCTGGTGTTGATTGCAGGCTGTGTCGGGCTTGATAACAAGGAAAAATTGGATCTCCATGATATACCCCAGGAAGCCGTTATTAAACCCATGGTGAAGAAGACACTGGTCTGTCAGAAACCGGAACGCATCAATGAATATGTTGATATGGCCTTCAGGATTGCCCAGAGCGGCAGGCCTGGGCCTGTATACCTTGAGTTTCCCGTTGATGTGTTAAATACTCCGGTTCAAAAGGATGCAGTTAGATATACCCGTACAGAGGTGGTATCAAACCCGGCAGATCCTGGAAAAGCCGCAGAATTATTGAAGATGATTCAAAATGCCCAAAGTCCGGTGGTAATAGCCGGGACCGGTGTATGGCAGTCCCATGCCGAGGCAGATCTGAAAGAATTTATTGAAAAAACCGGCATGCCTTTGTTTACCTCCCTGTCCGGCAGGGGGGTGGTCTCAGATGACCATCCCCTATGCTTTGAAGGGTCGATTGTTATACGCCCGGGCTGTGGATTTACCGCATACATTGAAACGGATTTGATTATTATTCTTGGCTCCCGCATCGGTCTCTATTATTTATTTGGCGATATTTTCAATCCGGCAGCCAAAATTGTTCAGGTGGATATTGAACCCGAAGAAATCGGCAGGAACAGAAGTGTTGATCTGCCCGTTGTCAGTGATGTAAAAGGATTTCTCTGCGCCTGCAATCAGCTTATTGATAATAAACTTGAGGACCAATTAAAACCAAAATTTGCCCCCTGGATTGAAAAACTTACCCAGGCCCACAAGGAAAGCAAAGATCTGTCACAAAAGGACTGGCAGTCTGAAAATGTACCCATTCATCCGTTACGTCTTGCAAAGGAAATCAATGAATTTATGAATCAGAAGACAGATATTGTCATAGCAGACGGCGGTGATACCACCACGTGGATGGGTATGACAAGAACCATGACCCATCCGGGAAGGTATCTGGATTATGGTATCTTTGGGTCTCTGGCTGTGGGACTTCCCTATGCAAATGCCGCCAAAATTTTGTATCCAGATAGCCGGGTGTGTCTGATCACTGGTGACGGGTCTGTGGGATTTAATTTCATGGAATTTGAAACCGCCATACGAAAAAATCTTCCCATCGTGGTGGTGATCTGTAATGATCTTGGCTGGGGAATGATCCGGCACAGCCAGGAGCTTCGTATTGGTCATGCCATTGAAAACGGGACATTCATCGGGAAAGTGGATTATCATAAAATGGTGGAAGCCATTGGTGGGAAAGGCTTTTTTGTAGAAGATCCAAAAGGTATCAAACCAGCATTGAAAGCGGCATTTGCCACCAAAAAAGTCTGCTGCATTAACGTGATGACAGATCCAACCTCTGTCAGCCCGGCCAGCATGATGCTGGCAAATGTCGGTGCCTACAAAGCATAAACTTTTTAAAAGAAGGGGACGATGATGGATCCTGTAATGATAGATCAGGTTCGGCTGAATTTTAATCCCACAGGCATTGCAATTATAAATGTCGCCATCGGGTTGATGATGCTGGGGGTTGCCCTGGAACTTAAAATAGACGATTTTAAACGGATTGTCTCAAGCCCTAAAGCACCGGCAATAGGTCTTGTAGCCCAATTTGTCCTGCTGCCGGCCTTTACGTTTTTGCTGGTGCTGTTGATTAAGCCCCATCCCTCCATTGCCCTTGGGATGATGCTTGTGGCAGCCTGTCCAGGGGGAAATCTATCAAATATCATTACCTATCTGGCCAATGGTAATTCTGCCCTTTCCATCAGCATGACAGCGGTCTCAACCGTTGCAGCCATTATCATGACCCCATTTAATATTTCTTTCTGGGGCAGCTTAAACCCTGAGACTGCCAGTATTTTAAAACAGGTCAGCCTGAACCCTGTGGATGTGTTTATCACGGTCTTTTTGATTCTTGGTATACCCCTTATTGTTGGTATGTCCATTGGCCATTATCTGCCAAACATTGCTAAAAAGGTGAAAAAGCCCTTTAAAATATTTTCTCTGGTCTTTTTCATTATCATTGTCTGCGGCGCTTTGGCAGCAAACTGGCAGTATTTTATAAAGTATGTGGGGATTGTTATGCTGGCGGTTCTGATACACAATGCCCTTGCATTAAATATCGGCTATTGGTCAGGCAGGTTATTTAAACTTGATGAAAAAGATTGTCGGGCCGTTTGTATTGAAGTGGGAATTCAGAATTCAGCGCTGGGACTTGTGCTGGTATTTGGGTTTTTTGGCGGGCTTGGCGGTATGGCGATTCTTGTTGCCTGGTGGGGTATCTGGCATATCATTGCAGGGCTTGTGACGGCTGTTATTTTTAACCTGAAAAAACTTCCGGAAAATGAATTGAATCCCATATCCTGAAATATGAACCAGTATTGTTTGAAAAATAAAGTTGCCCTTGTCACAGGCGGTGCATCTGGAATAGGACTTGCCACCTGTTGGGAGTTGGCCAGGCAAGGGACCAGAATCGCCATGCTGGATATGGATGAAAAAGCGCTTGAAATGCAGCAGCAGATTTTTTTAGATCAAGGATATGAGATCCTTGCCATTGCCTGCGATGTTACAGAAGAAGCAGCTTGTCAGTCTGCCATCAACCAGGTCTTAAAAATCTTCGGGCAGATACCCCGGAAAATGTTGCAAAACAGATTGTAAAAGGGATCTTAAATAAAAAAGCCATTCTTGTTCTCACCTTCATGGGGAAACTGGGCTATCTTGTATCCCGATTATCCCCTTTATTGTACGAATACATCATGACCCGCCAGTTTAAAAAAGAATTATAAAAAGTTGAGGCCAACGCAGTAATCGAGAAAATTGGCGGTTTCCAATCGGGGAGCAACTATTTTCAGGCATTGGGAGCAGGACCCTTATTTGTGCTGTTTAATTGTCCATAAATTTGGTATATTATTTTTTGGTTGGTGTAAAATTTAACATTTAAATAGTGTTTGGCCCCAACGCAGTAATCGGGAAAATTGGCAGTTTCCGGTCGGGCACTAAATAAGGATACAGCTTAATTAATGAAGGTTGGAATTATAGGCCTGCCCCAGACAGGCAAAAAGACATTATTTCAGATTTTATCAGGGAATGAGATCAAAGAACCATCCAAAGCATTTAAACCTGTGCCTGGCAGCGCAGATATCCTTGATTCAAGATTCAATAAACTGGTTGAAATGTATGAACCCAAAAAAAATGTCAGGGCAAGAATTGATATTGTTTTGCTTCCCAAAATAGAGGCTGAAACCATTTCCAAAGGAGAAATTTTCAGGGATATCGCAGATATGGATGCTATCTGTCATGTGGTTCGTGCCTTTGAAGATGATGCTATTTACCATGCCCAGGGATCTGTTGATTCCAAAAGGGATTTTGAGATGGTCAATTCAGAGTTGATCATGCATGATCAGATATTTGTTGAAAAACGGATCGAACGTCTTGAAACCATGGTTAAAAAAATAAAGGATGAAGATCAGCAAAAAGAACTTGTCCTGATGAATAAGCTCAAAGACATCCTTGAAACTGAAAAACCGTTAAGATTGATTGAATTGACGGATGATGAGGAAAAAATGATCAGAAGTTATCCCTTTATTACAAGGAAAAAACTGGTCATAGCCGTTAATGTATCTGAAGAGGATCTTGAGAATGAAGCGCTTCTCTCATCTTTTAAGCAAAGCTGTGAAATTCTCGATATAGAAGTAATGCTGGTGTCTGCAAAGGTTGAGGCAGAAATTGCCCTGCTGGATACCCAGGAAGAAAAAGATGAATTTTTAGAAGGCCTTGGCATAAAGCAGACAGCCCTTGAAAGCCTGACCAGGCTTTGTTTGAAATCTTTGAACCTGCTTTCTTTTTTTACTGTTGGAAAGGATGAAGTCCGGCAGTGGCTGGTTCGAAAGGGTGCAAAAGCACCCAAAGCCGCCGGTGTGATCCATTCTGATCTTGAGCGGGGTTTTATCCGGGCAGAAGTATTTAAATATGATGACCTCATGGGATCAGGCAATGAGGCTGAGCTCAAGAAAGCCGGCAAAATTTATGTTGAAGGCAAGGACTATCTTGTTGAGGACGGGGATATTTTAAATATCCGGTTTTCTGTCTAAGCCTGACCCCGTCTACGTCTATGATTATTCTACCAGGAGCCAAAGGGCCTTATTACAGATTTTATACCCAATTCCTCCTTTAAAGAAAGCCTGGATTTCTGGGCAGCTGTTTTATCTGGATAATCGCCTGTTCTTACCAGATACCAGATCCTTTCTTTGGTATCCTGCAGGACCAGTATCCTTGAATCATACCCATATAGGAGCAGTTCTTTTTTTGTTTTATTGGCATTTTCAGGGTTAATAAAAGCGCCTGCCTGAAGGGCATACCTTTTATTTGAGGCGGTTTTTATTTCAGGTTTATTCTTTGGTGGTTCTATCTTTTTTATTTCAGGTTTAGTCTTTTGCGGTTTTACACTTTTTATTTCTTTAATTTTTTCTTTGAGTTGAGCTAATTTTTCTGATGCATAGGTGTGCCTGAGGGCTGCTTCATAGGTTTCAACAGCCTTGGCATTGTCTCCCTGCTGAGCAAGCAGATCTGCCTTATAGCAGATTGCCAGGTAAAAATCAGGCTGAAGTGTGAGTGTTTGCGAAAGATCATCAAGGGCTTCCTTGTTTCTGCCTAGTTCGGCAAGACACAAGGCCCGGTTAAAATATGCCACATGGTTTTCAGGGGCCATTTTGATTTCAATATCATAGTTTTCAATGGCTTTTTCATATTCTTGTTTGTAAAACCAGGCCACACCCAGATTGCTGTGAAGCCCCCTCAGCTCCGGAAATAATTCTTTTGCTTTTTCAAAATCCTGAATGGCAAGATCAAATTTTTCTTGTTTCATGCGGGATACTCCCCGGTTTTTGTAGGCATCTGCATTGTCGGGAGCAAGTTCGATCAGTTTTGAAAATTGATCAACTGCATGCTGGTACTGACCCTGTTTGAAAAAAAGGACACCATTATCAAAGAGTTCTTTTTC
>JAHJDU010000408.1 GCA_018812385.1 Pseudomonadota bacterium | reverse complement strand
GCTTTCCCTGGTGATCGCACAACTTCATAAGGTGCTGGCTTTGTGGGAAAACCCTTCAAAAATCAAAGCATTCTTTAAGGCAAAGCAACCAAAAGAGCAGCCAGAAAAATTGCAGGAAAAACAAATTTCTGATCATGCAATTTTCACGGAAAACCAACAAGAAGTTGCAAAACAATTTGCTCTTCTTGTAAGGACCATGGAAGATCATTTTTCATTGCCAAGGTTGCTCCATCTTGCCCAGATCAGCGATTTAAAAGATCCCTGTTCAAATCTGAATAAACTTCTTAAAACCAAGATAATTGTCCCGGATGGCTCAGGATTTTTTACATGGGATAAAAACATGTTTGATAAAACCATTTCTTGATGGCATAGATCTTAAAAAAAATGACAAGTAAGAGGAAATAAAATGGATGCATTATTTATAGAGTTTTATCACAACACAGGATTTTATCTGTGGGATTATCGTTATCTTCTTATGATCTGTGTCGGGTTGGGGTTTATCTATCTTGGAATTGCAAAAGATTATGAACCTTTGCTCCTGGTGCCCATTGGATTTGGTATGCTCATGGGAAATATTCCTATATTTAAGGGACTGGGCTTAGGAATCTATGAGACTAATTCAGTTCTCCATTATTTATATTTTGGTGTTACCCAGGGTATTTATCCGCCTCTTATTTTTTTGGGGATCGGGGCCATGACAGATTTTTCCACCCTTTTGGCAAGGCCTATTCTAATGCTTTTAGGAGCTGCCGCCCAGACCGGTATTTTTATAACATTCCTGGGAGCACTGGCCCTGGGCTTTGCCCCGAATGAAGCCGCTTCCATTGGAATTATCGGTGGGGCTGACGGCCCGACTGCTATCTTTCTTACGGCGAAATTAGCGCCGCATTTGATTGGTCCCATTGCCGTGGCAGCCTATTCATACATGGCTTTGGTTCCAGTGATCCAGCCGCCGATTATGAGGCTTTTAACAACCAGAAAAGAACGTCTGATTAGAATGGAAGAACCCAGAGAGGTCACAAAAAGAGAA
Organism: Pseudomonadota bacterium; assembly: GCA_018812385.1. Taxonomy (GTDB): domain Bacteria; phylum Desulfobacterota; class Desulfobacteria; order Desulfobacterales; family Desulfobacteraceae; genus Desulfobacula. The sequence goes on along the minus strand of JAHJDU010000408.1, from coordinate 7,164 downwards.
AAAATAATTTTCCCCATCGTTGCATTCCTCCTGTGCTGTTTTCTGGCCCCTGCTGCCCTGCCATTGCTTGGGATGCTTTGTTTCGGCAACCTCTTAAAAGAGGCTGTTGTAACTGAAAGGCTTGCCAATACTGCAAGAAATGCACTCATTAATACTGCCACCATACTATTGGGGATTACAGTTGGTGCAAGTACTCAGGGTGATGTGTTTCTTACCCCAAGTTCCATTGGAATTTTTGCCCTTGGCGCAGTCTCATTCGGTATCGCCACGGCTTCAGGTGTTATTTTCGCAAAAATTATGAATCTGTTTTTAAAATCAAAAATAAACCCATTGTTAGGTGCTGCCGGTGTTTCTGCTGTGCCTGATTCAGCCCGGGTTGTTCAGATTGTCGGCCAGAAGGAAGACCCCACCAACTTTTTACTCATGCATGCCATGGCACCCAATGTGTCCGGCGTTATCGGATCAGCCATTGCTGCGGGTGTATTATGGAGTTTGATGGCTAAAATTTAATTTTATTTTAATAGTTCTAATGGGTGGATAGTGCCACAAAAACAGAGAGAAATCATTATATCAAAAGAAGATGCTGTTTTCTGGATGGATAAAAATGGTGGCTGGCATAATGAACACGGAAAGTTTGAGCACCCGAGAATCATAAAATATTTTAATGCTTCCATAAAAAAGGATGAGAATGGGTATTATGTCCTTCAGGAAACAGCAGAATGTATAGAAAAAGTATACTTTCATTATGAAGATACGGCACTTTTTGTTTTTGATATAAAAGTAAATGGAGATATCGTCCTCATATTAAATACCAATGACACCATGCCGTTTGACCCGAAACAATTATTTTCCAGGGATGATAACCTCTACCTTCAAACCCCTGAACATCGGGTTAAATTCAAAGACAGCGCTCTTTTAAAAATTTCAAAGTTTATGGAAGAAAAAGACGGGCAATTGTTTTTTACAATAAAAGGCAAGACCTATCCTGTTCAATATCGGGGTGAGCCAGCCGCTTGAATTATCTTTTATACGAAAGCGTTTTTAATTTGATAAGCTTATACTCTCTTGTTCCAAGTCCTATTTTCTGGGCATAGTCAAGCTGATGCTCCCAGTCAACAGCCGGGTAAAGCCCTCTGAACTTGTCCTCGCCCGTAGCCAGATTTGTTTCAAGAACAGTGCCGGGCAAACCTCTCTGCTGGTTGACAAGATCAGCGCTGGCCTGGTCAATAGCCACCGGATCTGTGGAGGCAAGAATGCCGACATTGTTGACAATGGGGGATTCGCTGTAAGACAGGCAATCGCATTTAGGTGAAATGTCTGTAATAAAGTTGATGAAAAAGGCTTTTTTTTCTTTGTTTTTAAGAACCCCAAGGGTGTATTCCATCATTTTTTCCTGGAAAACAGGAATGGTCTGGTTCCAATTGATATTCACAGATTTGGTCGGACACCTGACAATGCATTCAGCACATCCAATGCAGATGTTTTTATTAATATAGGCTTTTTCCCCTTCAAGAGAAATGGCTCCGGCAGGACAATGCTTTTCGCATTCAGCGCACCCGATACAGGTTTTTCGTTTTATTTTGGGACTGACATTGGAATGCATGTCAAGTTTTCCCCTTCTGGAGGCACATCCCATACCCAGGTTTTTCAGCGTACCGCCAAACCCCGAAAGCTCATGACCTTTAAAATGGGCCACGGAAACCAGTGCATTGGCATTGATAATTTCAGAACCAATATAAACATGGCTGCAGTTTTTCTGGTCAATGCTTACTTTTGTTTCACTTTTCCCCCTTAACCCGTCTGCAATAATAATGGGTGTGCTATCCATTGAGGAGTAAGAGAATCCATTTTCAATGGCCGTGTGAATATGGGACACAGAGTTTGATCTGGTACCCACATAGAGGGTGTTGGCATCGGTGAGAAAGGGATCTGCCTTGTATTCCTTAATGGTCTGGATGATTTTCCTGATAAATATGGGACGGATATAGGCGGTATTGCCCTGTTCGCCAAAATGGATTTTTACTGCAGTCAGATCATTTTCTTTTAAAATATTTTCAATACCTGCTTTTTTAACGAGCCTTGAAAGTTTTTGGAAAAGATTTTCCCTTGAAGTGGCTTCTAAATCCATGAAAAAGACATCGGCAGTCATTGTTTTCTCCTGACTTGGTTGGTTTAAATGTTAAGTCATTAAACTACGTTAATACGTTGAGAATTACAATATGCTGGAGAAAAATTAACAGGGCAATAAAAAAAAGCTATCTTGGAGAAAAAGCCTGCAAGATAGCTTTTAAGGGTAAAAAAGTGGGATGTGATAATTTATGTCATGGTCTGCAGGAGCCTGTAAAGGGTTCTTTTGGCAAGTATGTCTCCTGAGATAACACCAACCACTTTATCTTCTTCAACAATGGGCATGGCAGATATTTCATGGTTCTCAAGCTTTCTGATGCAGTCAATGATGGTGGCATCAGGATTGTTTGTAATCACATCTGCGGTCATAATTTTTGTCAGTGGTGAATCCATGGGCAGTTTTGAAGCCATGGCCTTGGTAATGTCCCAATTGGTCACGATACCGATGAGTTTGCCTTTTTCAGACACAACATTAACAATGGGAACATGTGCATCTACCAGCAATTGGGCAGCATCAGTCACGCTTTTATCCACACCTATGGTGGGGGCTTTTTCCATGATATCCCGGGCCGTCCTTGATTTTTCCATGGAGGCAATTCGCTGAACACTTATTTTTTCTGCAATTTCACAGGGCAGACTGTCTGCATCTTTGCAAAGACCATCAATGAGCTCTTCCATGTTTCGCCGGATGACTGTTTCAAGTTTTTCAACAGCGGTTTTTCTGCGGATTTCAGCAAGATTTGCAAAATCATCCTGGTTTTTTTCAAGCCAGCCTTCAATCGCAATTGGATTGCCCAAAATGTCTTTGGGGATCAGCAGATGATCCGGTGTTGGAACAATCCTTTCATGGGCAGCATATATGACCCCGCCTGAATTAACCAGGTAATCTGTTGCAATCAGCACACCTTTGTCCCTGTAGACATGGCGCTCCATTCTTCTTCGCTCTGCTTTTCTGGCAGGGTTTGGAGAATAGGTGTTTGCCCCTTCAACAATTATCTGCCAGGTTCCCATCCTGTCTGTGGTCATGGACGGATTTGTGGCAGCATCCACATCCAGGTAATTAAATACAGGGGATGCCGGAACCAGGCAGAATGCAGATTCAGTAAGAAGGTTGTTGGAAGAGTTGGAAAACACGGTATAATTGGATTCAGGACCGTCCTTGTGAAGAATTTGATCATGGAAATATTTTTGGGTGACGGCACCAAACTCTTTCCACATGTCAAAGAGCTCTTTCCATGGCAGTCCTTCATTATTTAAAAGGTAGCCGTTTACATCACTGATCCCTTTGATAATAGGACAGTTTTCAGGATCATAATCATGGAAAATTCGTGCTACATGAGCCCCAACTGCTCCAAACCCCTGAATGAGAATATCCATTTCCAAAGGCTTGGGAATGACCATGTTTTTAAACTGGGGCAGTTGTTTTAATTTTGGCAGATGTTCCAGCAGGGCTTTTGTGGCCACAACAATGCCATTGGCAGCACCTCCGAGTTCATCAATCCTGTTGCCGCCCATATCTGCCGGTTTTGATACGACATTATTCAGACCGTTTTCCATGGCAAAGGTTTTCATGTCTGCATCATTGGTTCCCACATCCGGGCCGGGAATATAGATTTCCTTGTACCGGTTTAAAAGCTGTCCAAATCCTTTGATGACTTCATACCGGTTTTCTTCACAAAGATTTTCAGGCTTTACAATACCGGATTTCCCGCCGCCAAAGGGAAGATCAGCCGCAGCATTTTTAAGGGTCATGCCCCTTGCAAGGTTATGGATAATATCCGGGGTGATATCCGGCAGCATCCTTGTGCCGCCCATGGACGGCTGACCCATGGCAAGGTTATCCACCACAAGAAACCCACCGATTTCCACTGGGCTGTCCTCATTCCACATGCAGGATACCAGCCTTGGCCCCAGACGGTCTACTCTTATGCCTAAGCGATGAAGACGGTCAATGTCCAGGGGACCAAATTCAAGAAATCTTAAAGGACCGTCCTTGATCAGGCGGTTTTTCCAGACACTTTCAGGAAGAGTATCTTGCAAAAACTGATGCATTCTTGACGGAATCATTTTTATATCCTTTTCTTAAAAATTAATGTAAATTTTTTGCGGCAATGACAGCGATGCCAGACTTTATCAATGCCTGGGCAGTCAGGTCACAGGAATGCTGTTTGTCAAGATAATTGGTCTGGAGCGCTTCCATGAGGTCATTTTCCAGGATTTCTTTTTTGCTTAAAAAATATTCAAGAATATTAGACGGGTGCTCTCTTTTTTCTTCTACATCAATTTCCCCGCCTTCATGTTTTGCAGAAATATTGGGAACTTCTTTTGCAATTTCAAGGAGTTCATCTCTCCTGTTATAGGGTTGATTTACAATTGCCTGATAGGTTTCCGTAATATGGTGTTCAAAGCGAACCTGTTTTTCCAGGCCTAATTGCTTTCTGATGATATTTGCCTGGCGGATGGTCTCATTGTTCACTGAATTGGAAAGGTTAAAGCCCACAAGTGATGTGGATCCGTCTTTCCTGGAAAAGAGTTTGGCCGTCATTAGAGTCCATAGGATAAAGTATGGGTTGTCATTGCCCACAAATACTGAGATTTTAAATTCAATATCAACACCTAACCTGTGCATCATATAGCCTAAAAGAATAGTGCCGGGATTTATATTCAACACCTGTTTGATGCCATAGGTGGTGTAGTAGTGGAGATATTCTTCAGCCCATTTTATGGGATAGTCATTGGGCTGCCCGATTCCGGCAAAATATCCGGTAATTGTGGCTGGGCCGCCAAGATGAACATTGCTGCCATCAGTCCCGCGGGTATCAAGGGATTCAACATAGCTTGCACCTATTATCTGCATGGCAAGAGCTGTGGCCATTATATCACCATTATCTTCAACCTGTTCTGCCATATTTCTTACCCGGATAATACGGCCCGGCATGAGTTGTTTTTTCTCAATGGCCTGTCTGGCCTGGGCAATGAGCCAGGGGAAAAACTGCATGGCGCTTACTTCAAGGGTCACGGCATTGGAAGAATCAATAGAGGGGATATCTGCATCCTCACCCAGAATATTTTTACAATAGTCTTTCATTGAAATAAATGCTTTTTTGTCCCTTTGTTCCATCAGCCATTCAAGATCGGCAACATAGGGGGAGTTCATTTCTTTGAGCTTTTGCATAAGGGTTTCAGGATTCCTGGCCTGTTTTGCTTTTTCATTAATTTCCTTTGCACCCCCAAATTTTTCAATAAGGTCGCAAAGCTCTCCCACCTGCTTATTGTCAGGATTTGTAATGAGCTGATTAATGATGTCTATGTCTTTTGTTTCAATTTTGAGCATTTCTTTAAGGTCTGTCATGGTGATTCCTTTTCCTATTTTTTTTTAGTCATTTTATTCTTTTTTTTTATCTATTGTTCGTGGGTTTTTGTCAGTCTAAAGCTGCGTCAATGGGCCATCCCTGGTCAGGTTTGACTTCTGCGTAGACAATAAAGGTTTCTATTTTTCCCATACCCGGAATGGTGGCAAGCTTCTCCTTGATCAGGTTGCCAAGATCACCTATGTCCGGGGCAACCACATGGAGAAGATAATCAAACCTGCCGGTAATGTGGTAACAGGCACGGACATTGGGAAGCTTATTGATTTCGTTTTCCAATACCTCAATATCCTTGACCCGGTGCCGGTCAAGGGAAATGCAGGCAAACCCCTGGGCCTTGAGTCCTATTTTTTCAGGGTCTACAACGGCACGGTATCCTTTAAGAATCCCCTTGTCTTCAAGCTTTTTGACCCGGTCCAGCATTGTGGATGGCGCAAGCCCTACCTCTTTGGCAAGGTCACTATTTTTTTTTCGCCCGTCCTGTTGCAATGCTTTTAAGATGTGTCTGTCAATGTTGTCCAAGAAGTCTCCAAAATTAAATTAGTTATTTAATCAAAAATATAAAATCCAATTCGATAATTTATTATTTATACCGAATAAAATTGTAATGTCAAGCAGAAAAACAATGTGTACTTAAGTCGAGAGAGGCAAATTATGATTTAGGATGTTCAGCGATTTCTAGTAGTCTTGCCATTTTTTTTAATCTTCTCTTATCTTCTTATCCACCAAGATAGAGTCGTCTGACTTTATCGCTTTCAAGGAGTTCTGAACCTGTTCCCGTAAGACGGTTTTTGCCAAGTTCCAATACATATCCCCGGTGACTGATGGAAAGTCCTTTTCTTGCATTCTGCTCTACTAAAAGTACGGAAGAACCACTTTCAGCGATTTCAACAATTTGATCAAAAATCATGTCGACAATCATTGGAGCAAGACCCAGGGATGGTTCATCCAGAAGCACAAGATCGGGTTTCAGAATTATTGATCGGCTTAAGGCAAGAATTTGTCGTTCGCCGCCGGATAATTCCCTGGCAAAAAAATTGCGTTTTTTTTGAAGGACAGGGTATCTTTCAAGAACTTCTCTTATGCCAAGGGTCAGGGCATGCCTGTCCTCAAGTAGGGTTCCTGATATCTCCAGGTTTTCGATAATGGTAAGGTTAGGAAAAATATTCATACCCTGGGGTATGAAAACCAGTCCTTTTTTACCCCTTTGGGCAATACTCATTCTGGAAATATTATCGCCCTTAAAGGTTATCGTTCCTTTGGAAGGTATAAGCTGTCCTGCCACTGTTCTTAGAACCGTGGATTTGCCGGCACCATTGGGGCCGATTATGCAAACCAGTTCTCCTTTTTCCACATTAAGGGAAATATTATAGAGTACGGGGGCATTGCCATACCCTGCTGTTATATTTTCAAGTGTCAGCAACATTAAGCTTTTCTCCCAAGATAGGCTTCAATTACCCTTTCATTCTTCTGTATTTCATCTGGTGTGCCTGAAAAAATAAGACTTCCTGAGTCCATGACAAATATTTCGTCACAAAGTTCAGACACAAGCGGCATATTATGCTCAATGAGAAAAATTTTTATGGATTGATCCCTTAAGTTTTCCAGGATCTTGACAAGATGACGTATCAGGCTTGGATTTATCCCGGCAGTAGGTTCGTCCAGAATT
>JAHJDU010000407.1 GCA_018812385.1 Pseudomonadota bacterium | reverse complement strand
GGTCAGGGATTGTTCTTATCCAAGTACAGCCGGGACAATGAAAGAGAAGCTGATTCCCTAGGCAATGAGTATATGGTTAAGGCTGGCTATCCTTCCAAGGGCTTTGTCGGACTCATGGAAATGCTTGACTCCCTGCACAAAGAACAACCAAGTTCTGCCCAAATACTTTTTTCAACCCATCCCATGAGTACAGAACGCTTGACTTCTGCTGTTCAAAGAGAAAAAGGGATTTACCAGTATTCAAAAGATTCTTCTTTGAATCGCGAAAGATATATGGATAGGCTTTCTTCTCTGCTGGCAAAAAAAGAAGGCATAGAATTGCTGCAGCAAGGCGAGAAGCATATGGCTAAAAAAGAATATGACAAGGCACAAACAACATTTAAAAAATCCCTGAATAAATTAAAAAATGATTATACAGCCCATGTATTGATGGCTAAATGTCAACTTCTCAGAAAAAAACCTGACCAGGCTCTGGCTTATGCGGATACAGCAAAAAAATTGTACCCTGCTGAAGTTCAGGGATACTATATTGCAGGGCTTGCCAGCAATGAGCTTAAAAAATACACCATTGCCTATAAAAATTTTGATACCTGTGATAAACTTTTGCCGGGCAACCCGCAAATGAGTTTTTACAAGGGATATTGTCTTGACAAAAAGGGGGACATTGAGCCTGCGGCAAATAATTACATCACATATTTAAAAATGATCAATTCTCAACCCAATGAATATTCCAACTATGCCTATAATCGCCTAAAAAAATGGGGTTATGCCAAATAGTGGTTGACCAAAAACCTGGTGGTTTTTGATCAGGAACTAAATAATTAATTATGAAATTTTCAAGCCTAAAGCAATGCTTAGACGTTTTAAAACAACAGGACGAGCTCGTACAGCTCCACCAACCTGTTGACCCCAACCTTGAAATGGCTGAAATCACAAGAAGAGTGTTTAATGCCAGGGGCCCTGCAATATTATTTACAAATATCAGGAATACTAAATTTTCTGCGGTATCAAACCTGTTTGGCACCTTTGAGCGAACACTTAAAATTTTTGAACCCCAGCTTGCATCTGTAAAAGCTCTTGTGGGTATCAAATCAGATTTTGGATCAGCAATTAAATATCCTGGAAACATATTAAAAGCCTTACCTGCATTAATCCATTCTTTACCATTAAAAGTATCCAGGCCTAAGGTTCTTGAAAAGACCTGCCGTATTCAGGATCTTCCCATGATTAAATGCTGGCCCAAGGATGGGGGTGCATTTATACTGCTTCCCCAGGTTTTTTCCCAGGATCCTGAAAAAACGTCTCTTTTCAGTTCAAATCTGGGTATGTACCGTATTCAGATTTCAGGAAATGATTACGATCCTGGCAAAGAGATAGGTCTTCATTATCAATTGCACAGAGGGATTGGCAATCACCATAAAAAGGCTTTGGAAAAAAATCAGGCACTGCGGGTCAGCATTTTCATTGGCGGACCGCCTGCCCATGCGCTGGCCGCTGTTATGCCTCTTCCGGAAGGGTTGCCGGAAATTGCCTTTGCAGGAGCCCTGGCAGGCAAAAACTTTAAATATGCAAAAAAACATGGCTATTTAATTTCTGCAGATGCAGATTTTTGCATCACAGGCCTAATTGTCCCGGGAAAAACAAAAAAAGAGGGGCCCTTTGGAGATCATTTAGGTTATTATTCCCTGGAACACGAGTACCCCTATTTAAAGGTAGAATCTGTTTATCACAGAAAAGATGCCATTTTCCCATTTACAGTGGTGGGTCGTCCGCCCCAGGAAGATTCCAATTTTGGAAAATTGATCCATGAAATCACAAGATCAGCAATTCCCGACAGCATCCCCGGGGTTACTGCCGTAAATGCTGTGGATGATGCAGGGGTTCACCCCCTGCTTCTTGTAAAAGCCCATGAACGGTATGTCCCCTATGAAAAAGAAAAAAGAATGCCAAGGGAATTGTTAACCCATGCAAGCCGGGTCCTGGGCACGGGTCAATTGTCTCTGGCAAAATATCTGATGATCTGCGCCCACGAAGACAACCCTGGATTGAACGTAAATGATGAAAAAGCTTTTTTCATTCATATGCTTGAACGAATAGATTTCAGCACTGATCTTCATTTTTTCACAAAAACCACCATGGACACCCTTGATTATTCCACCCAAAACATAACCTCAGGCTCAAAACTTGTAATGGCGGCGGCAGGTGAAAAAAGACGTCACTTGAAAAATGAGTTTCCTCAACATTTTTCTTTGCCGGAAGAATTCAAGCATCCCAAAATTGTTCTGCCTGGCATAATAGTGGTTGAAGGTCCCCATTTTAAAACATATGCAAATGGGAAAATACAGATCAATCGGCTGAAAAAGCATTTGCAGACCCAAACCGGCCTGGACTCACTCCCCTTGTTTGTGGTGGTAGACGACACGGATTTTTCGGCAAAATCATTTTCAAATTTTTTATGGGTGACTTTTTTAAGGTCAAACCCTTCCCATGATATTTATGGGATAAATGAAAAAACCAGTTTTAAACACTGGGAATGCAAACCACCTTTAATTATAGATGCCAGAATAAAACCCTTTCATTCAGATCCATTGGTGTCTGATAAAAAAACAGTAGAAAAAGTTGATGCCCTGGGAAAAAGGGGTGGGCCGCTTTTCAATATTATATAGAAGGCTATATGATAATTATTACTACCCATAAAGGATCGGATTTTGATGCTTTGGCATCTCTGGTAGCAGCAAGCCTGCTATATCCAGGTGCCAAAACTGTTTTACCAACATCTATTAATCCAAACCTGAAAGACTTTTTAGCCATTCATAAAGATTTGTTTAAACTTTACTCTCCCAACGATATTATTTTTGAGCATGTAAAAACGCTTGTGGTTGTGGACACACATTCCTGGGACCGTCTGGAAGGAATGGAACTCTTAAAAGACAGGCAGGATCTTGAAATCATTGTGTGGGATCATCATTCTGAAGGGGATATTGAAACCCTTCAAAAAAATATCAAAGGAACAGGGGCTACTATTACCCTGCTGGTAAAAGAGATTGAAAAACAAAGAAAACTGATCACCCCGATTCAGGCCACGCTTTTTTTAATGGGGTTATATGAAGATACGGGCAACCTGACATTTCCCTCAACTTTGCCTGAGGATGCTTATGCTGCCGGGTTCCTTCTTGACAGAAAAGCAGATCTCCAGATTCTTTCCACCTTTTTACGACAAGCCTATGAAAAAAAACAAAAAGATCTTCTCTTTCAAATGATACAGGAAGCCGAAAGAATTGATATTGGCGGGTTTTCCATCAGTATTGCCAAGATGGAAATCAAGGGACGAATCCAGAATCTTGCCATGGTCCTTCAGATGTACCGGGAAATTATTAATGTGGATGCTGCCTTTGGAATTTTCAAGGATGTTGAACAAAATAAATGTATGGTCATAGGCAGAAGTAGTATAGATGAAATTAATATTGGTTTGCTAATGAGAAGCATAGGGGGAGGCGGACATCCAGGTGCAGGCTCAGCTCTTTTGAAAGCAGTTAACCCTGATACAATTGAAGAAATGCTTCTTGAACTTATCTCAGGAAATCAGCATTCTTCGGTCATGTTATCGGATATCATGTCCTATCCTGTTGTTACTATTAATGAGGATGCAAAAATTGAAGAGGCAGCCATGATTTTAAGAGACCTGGGTTGCAGCGGCATGCCCGTTGTGGATAAAGAGGGACATATTACTGGTGTAATTTCCCGGCGTGATTTTAAGAAACTCAGAAAATCAAAACATATGCAATCGCCTGTAAAGGCATTCATGAGCCGCAATGTTGTCACCATCTCCCATGACAAAAGTATCATAGAAGCCGCCAGGCTAATGATAAAACATGATGTCGGACGAATCCCAGTCCTTGAAAAAGATAAAATTGTCGGGATCATTACCCGGTCTGATGCAATGACGTATTTTTATGATCTTTTGCCGGATTGAAAAATACTTGTCATAAATTGAGTCTTTTTTTTGCTTTAACAGCAAGTTTTTCCCTGAATATTTTTGAGTTGTGCCGGATATCCACAGGGAAATCTTTTTCAATAAAAACATGATGGATATTGGCTGTTAGCGGGTTTGATTTTGCCAGGACAAGAAGCTCTTTAATAAAGGTTTTTTTATCCTTTATTTTTGAATAAGGTTCGATAAATATGACGGGAGTCTGCATATTTCGCGGGCCTGCACCGGCAAGGGCACTTCTGAAAACATTTTCGTGATTGTTGAAAATGGCTTCAACAGGGATGGTAAAAAGTGTTTCATCCAGAGTAATAACCCTGTGGCTTTTTCTTCCGCAAAACCATATTCTTCCCTTTGAATCCATCCATGCAAGGTCGCCCATCCTATGCCAGACTTTGCCGTCTGAATCAGGAATCTTGCTCAAAAGGTCTGCTTCCCTGTTATCAAAATAATGTTGGGTCACAAGATCTGCTTTTACGATTATTTCACCCACCTGGTTTTCAGGAACCTTGAGTTTATCATGAAGCTGAGTAATTGGATCATCAGTGATTTTAATCAGTTTGACCTGTGTATTGCAGATAGGCCTTCCAATACACATGCCATACCCTTGTTCAGAAAGTATTTTGGTTTCAGAAAGGATTTCATTGGACCCGATGGAGATCACAGGAACAGCCTCGGTTGCACCATAGGGGGTATGGATCTGGGCATGATCAGACAGCATGCTTGAAAATTGTTCTATGTTGGCAGGAGTCACAGGTGCGCCTGCAGATATCACACGCCTTAATGTCGGCAGTTTGATGTTGTTTTCTTTACCAAACTTACCCACCCTGTTTAACAGAGCAGGAGAGGCAAACATATTGGTAACACCATGATTTTCAATGGCTTCAATGATTTTTGCCGGATTTACCCGGGCTGGTTTGGTGGGATCCATATCCGGTATGACAGCTGTCATGCCAAGGATTGGATCAAAAAGGGCAAATAAAGGAAAGGTGGGCAGATCAATCTCATCCGGATCAATCTGAAAATGTTCCTGGATCTGATTTATCTGGGCTTCAAAATTACCATGGGTATATATTACCCCTTTGGCAGGACCTGTTGAACCTGTGGTAAAAACAATGGCAGCGGTTTCATCACGTGTGGTCTGGGCTTTTGGATAAGGCACATCGCTTTGTATCATAAGTTGATCAAGGGTATATCCCCCCCAGAACCATCTTTTTCCCACGGTAACCCAGAGTTTTACCGTTTTAAAAAAACCAGGTTTCAGTTTCCGCAAAAGATGTGCCTTTTCGATACCGATAAAGGCTTTGGGCTTACCCTGTTCCAGACATTGAAGCATCCTTTCAATTCCCATACCAGGATCCACCACAACAGGCACTGCACCCACCTTGAACATGGCAAATATGGTGATAAAAAATTCCATGCCAGGGGGTACCATTAAAATGGTTCGGGTTCCCCGGATGATGCCGATTCTTTCAAGACCAAAGGCAAGCCTGTCTGATTC
>JAHJDU010000406.1 GCA_018812385.1 Pseudomonadota bacterium | reverse complement strand
CGTGATTCATATTCTTCAACCGTTACAGGACCCATGGCTCTATAGGGTATGGTGTCATGCTCCCTTGTGCCAAAGCCCATTTTCAGGTTGAAAATTCTCTGGAAGTTATAAACTGCCTCACTCATGGAAATGAGATCCTCGGGCCCTGATTTTCTGCCTGTAACAGCAGAAAAGAAATCTGCATACCAGCCAATATGCTTTTCTACCTTGGCAGGTTCAGGCGTATTTTTATTGTCTTCAGGAATAATATCATTCCATGGAAGTTTGCAAAGACCGCAAAGGCCGAACCAGGTTCTAAACATGGGGAACCAGTGAAGGGCTTCAGCCTTGTCCTCAAATGTTGGCATGAAATTGTGAACCATATCAAGGAAGATTAGCCAGGCTTCATCATGCTGGGGGCCTTTCAGGGCAAGCCCATAACCACCCTGCTGGGCAAGAGATTCTTTTGTGATGTATTCGGAAAATTCAAGGCCTTTGGATTCCATGCCAATGTCCTGCATAAAGGCCAGGTCAGCACCAAAATCCTTTGCAAAGATTTGTTTCATCTGTCTGATACCCTTGCCGACAATTGCACCAAATCCTTCACCTTTTGCCATCTGGTGGATGATTTCAAGGGCATTAAAACGATTGCCAAAGCTTAAATCCATTCCGCCCGTATGATTGGTTGTTATCAGATTATTTTCAAAGCATTCCATGACAAATCCAAGGGAGGTCCCAACGGATATGGTGTCAAGCCCATATGCATCACAATAAAAATTAATTTCAAGGATTGTCTGAGCATCAAAAATACCCAGGTTGGAACCGCAACCCGCCACTGTTTCATACTCAGGCCCGTCAACAAATACTTTTTTCCCTCTATAGGGGCCTGTAAATGGTGAAAAGTCTTTTACCCCGTGGGCACAGGCAACGGCACAGCCTCTCCAGCACCCATCAAAACCCTTGTCAAAAATATGTTCATAGACTTCTTCTCCGATGACACGGCTTTCCGGATGGGAACCAAACTTGAAGTTGTGTACGGGCAGACAATCATGATCATTCATAATGGGGACAAGGTGGGTGGTTCCTACCAGGGACATCCTGTTCTGTTTGGGGTCAAGTTCATTTATTTCTTTTGCATGGGCTTTGGTGACAAGTTTGAGGCCCTCAAAATCTGCAGGATTATTGGATTTCATTGAAACAGCACCAAATCTGGCCACAATGGCTTTGATTTTTTTATCGGCAAAAACAGTTCCAATACCTCCGCGCCCAGCCTGTTTGTACCTGACTCTTTTACGTCCGGCATCCCACCAGGAAAAATTCAGGCAGCCGAAAAAGGTATGCTCTGCACCAGGGCCTGCTGTTACAACAGAAACGTTTACAGGTTTGTCTTCATCAAAAGCCCGGGTTAAAACATCTGAAAGCTCATAGGAATCCGTTGGAAGATCCTTTGCTTCAAATATTTTGATTTTGCTTTCAATCCCGTCAATGAAAATAATGGTATCTTTTTTTGCTTTTCCATCAATTTGTATCACATCAAACCCGGAAAATTTTTTATAGGGCCCAAAATATCCGCCCACATTTGAATCAATGGGTGCACCTGTTAAAGGTGAAATGGCAGTCACAATACTTTTCCCGCCGCCGGGGTATCCAGGAGTCCCACCAAGGGGACCTGATGAGATACATATGGCGTTTTCAGGGTCGTTCCATTTGGTATCACCTGAAACCGCATTCCACATCAGCCAGAGATCATACCCTTTGCCCCCGATAAACTTGTTTTTTATCTCTTCTTTGATGGGGTTGATGATGATATCGTTTGAATCAAGGTTAACGCGGAGGGATTGATCTGTATATCCATTTTTTATTTCTGCTCTTTTATAAGAGATAGCTTTGATTTCTTTTAGATTGATTTGACTCATTTTATTATTCCTTCAGCTAAAATATCGTAATTCACAATGGTTTTTTTTATATCAATTTATACCACACTTTGTCATTTAAACATAATAATAGACATATAAATAAATTTTAAAATGGTTAAACCATTATTTAGTATAACCACTGGAAGATGTCAATAAACGCAAGCAAATATTTAAACCGTTAAATATGCAAAAAAACTTGACTTTTCATACTATCCATAGTTAATCAGAGCAGTGAAAGGGTCGAAATTATTGAAAAAGGGTGTATGAATGTTCATATTAGCAAATTTTTTTCAAGCCATAGCTGTCATCCTGAATTATGCGCTTACGTTTTATATGTGGATTGTTATTGCAGGGGCCGTTCTGTCCTGGGTGAGCCCTGATCCCTACAACCCCATTGTCAGATTTATCAATATGGCAACTGAGCCTGTTTTTTACCAAATCAGAAAGAGGCTTCCCGTGAATTTCGGGGGGCTTGATATATCTCCTATTATAGTGATTTTAGTTATTATTTTTCTTCAGACCTTTGTTGTGAACAGCCTCCACGGGCTGGCTCGCACAATAGCACAATGAAAAGCGAGGTATTCTTATGGGCATAACACCAATGGTTGTTAAACAAAAAGAGTTTACGACAAGATTCAGGGGGTTTGATGTTCAAGAAGTAGATTCTTTTCTTGAAGATGTGGGAAGAGAACTTGATAATCTGAATCATTCCATTGAACGTCTTCAAGAAGAAAATCACCGGATGAACCTGGAGAATGAGGGCTATAGAAAAAGAGAAATTTCTATGAGAAATGCCATGATTCAGTCCCAGAAAGTCCTGGATCAAATGAAAGAAAATGCTAAAAAATCTTCACAGCTGATTATTGCCAATGCTGAAGTTGAAGCGGAAAAAATATTAAATAGAACTCATAAGCGGCTTTCACAACTTCATAGTGATATAATGGAGTTGAAACGCCAACGGATTCAGCTTGAAATGCAAATCAGTGCAGTACTTGAATCCCATTCAAAAATGCTTGAGATGACAAAGGAAGAAAATAAGGTTGCCGATGAAACCGATTCTAACTTAAGGTTTATCAAACAGGCATAATTTTTCAATTAAGCAATAAGTTAAAAGGGTATTGAAAATGGCAGAAATTGATGCTTTCTTTAAGCTGATGCACGAACAGGGCGCTTCTGACCTCCACCTGTCCTCAGGCCAGCAGCCTGCATTAAGGCTTCATGGCGATATTGAGCGTATAAAATACGAAACTCTGACCAGTGATAAACTGCGGGGGCTTTTATATGAAATAACCTCACAGGAGAAGATTAAGGTTTTTGAAGAAACCGGGGATGTGGATTTTGGTTATGAAATTCCAGGGATGGCCAGATACAGGGCAAATTATTTTATGCAGAAAAGCGGTGTCTCAGCCGTTTTTCGTGAGATCCCGTCGGAGATATTGACTGCGGAACAATTAGGGCTTCCTTCTGTTATTTCAAAACTGGCTGAACTTCCAAGGGGACTGGTTCTGGTCACTGGACCAACCGGTTCCGGCAAATCAACTACTCTTGCCGCAATTATAGACCAGGCAAACCGAGTCAGAAAAGATCATATTATTACTGTTGAAGATCCTATCGAGTTTGTACACAGAAGTCAGAGATGTATAGTGAGCCACAGGGAGGTGGGGTTGCATACACAGACGTTTGCGTCGGCCCTGAGAGGAGCCCTGCGCGAAGACCCCGATATTATCCTTGTGGGGGAGTTAAGAGATCTTGAAACCATTTCCCTTGCCAT
>JAHJDU010000405.1 GCA_018812385.1 Pseudomonadota bacterium | reverse complement strand
TAACCTCTCGAATAGACGCAGAATTGGTCAATAGCATCACCAATCTGTCAATTCCAATGCCCTCTCCTGCTGTTGGCGGCATGCCGTACTCAAGGGCCTCCACATATTCAGAATCCATGATATGAGCTTCTGGATTTCCTTCGTCCCTTTGTTGTACCTGCATTAAAAATCTATTATACTGATCTTCAGGATCATTAATTTCAGAAAATCCATTGGCAATTTCCCTTCCGGCAATAAATAATTCAAACCGGTCAGTCAATTCAGGATTATCATCGTTTTTTCTAGATAAGGGAGATACTTCCACTGGGTATCCGGTTATAAATGTGGGCTGGATTAACTTGGGTTCAACAAGGCTGTCGAAAAGTTTGGTTAATATTTTACCATGGCGGTCTTTTTTGGTTATATGTATATTTTGTTCCTGGGCAAAATTGAGGAGTAACTCTGTATCATTTATTATTGACGGATCAATTCCACCAATTTTGATAAGAGATTCTATCATTGGAATACGCTGCCATCCTTTTTTAAAATCAATGGTATGACCCTGGTATTCAATAATGGTTGAATCTGAAACTTTAGTTACAATGGATTCAAACATCTCTTCAGTTAAGTCCATCAAGTCTTCATAGTCAGCATATGCCTGATAAAATTCAACCATTGTAAATTCAGGATTGTGCCGGGCGGAAACCCCTTCATTTCTGAAATTTCGGTTAATTTCAAATACTTTTTCAAATCCACCTACAACCAATCGTTTCAAGTATAATTCCGGGGCAATTCTTAAAAACAGTTCCATTCCCAAGGCATTGTGCCAGGTTTTAAAAGGAGTGGCCTCTGCCCCACCGGCTAAAGGCTGCATCATGGGTGTTTCAACTTCCATAAATCCCTTTTCTTCAAAAAAGCGTCTCATGCAAGCTACAATTTTGCTTCTTTTTATAAAAATCTGTCTGGTATCTTCGTTTATGACAAGATCAAGGTACCGCTGGCGATATCTTATTTCAGGATCTTTTATCCCGTGGAATTTTTCAGGCAAAGGTCTTACTGCCTTTGAAAGCAGCCTGAATTCTTTTGCCAGAAGTGTCCACTCTCCGGTTCTGGTTTGAAACAATGGCCCTTTAACACCTATAAAATCACCAATATCAAGCTTTTTAAACAAAGAATAGGTCTCATCACCCAGGCTGTCTTTTTGTAAATATACCTGAAATTGATCAGAACCATCTTTACATCGGACAAAAGATGATTTTCCCATTTTATTGATGGCCATCATTCTTCCTGCCATATAGAATTGATCGCCTTTTTCCCCTAAAGCATCAGATTTTTTTTCAATAATCTTTTTAAGCGTTTTTATAGAACATGATGGTTTAAAATCATTTGGATACAGGTTAACCCCGCTCTCTTTTAATTCATTAATTTTTTCTTTTCTAAGTTGTATCAACTTGCTTTCTTTATCCATAAATACTTACCTTCATATCCTTAATAGCATTTTGCAGATTGTTTAATTTTAGTTTTGATAAAACATGCATAAATAGCCTAGTTCACATAAAATTGTCAAGATTTTGTTATTTAGTTTTTAAAGGAACTCCATTAAAAAGAACAGTGAAAATCGTGCCATTTCCAGGTGTTGATTCAAAATCAATCATACCATTATATGTATCAATTAATCTATGTATGATTGAAAGACCAAGCCCTGTACCATCTGGTTTGGTAGTGTAGAACGGGTCAAAAATATGAGTGGAATCCTTCTGAAGAATTCCTATACCTGAATCTTTAATAGTCAAATGAACCCGGTTATTTATAGATGATTTAAGTAAAATTTTAATCTCTCCATGACCTTTTATGGACTGGGCAGCATTTTTTAATAAATTCCATAGGATTTGAGTGAAATGCGATGGATCAATAAAAACACTAAGGTTTTTATTCATGCTTGTAGTAACACGAATTCTTTGATTCCATTCAGGGTCATTTAAAAAAAGCTCAATGGTTTCCTGAATGGCATCTGCCAGTTTTATAGTAATAGCATTGTCTGTATGGGGTTTTGCAAAAAGTCTGATGTCATTAACAATATTTTCAAGGCGATGGGTTTCCCTTAATATAATCTGCATCAGTTTATCTTCATATGATCCTGGTTTTGTATCTTCCTGAAGCAATTGAATTGAACCTGATAAAGAGGCTAAGGGATTTTTAATTTCATGGGCTATACCGGAAACCATGTCATCCATGGCAGACATTTTTTCAACCCGTTTCAAGTGTTCCTGGGCTATTTTTAAATCCTGCCTAGCACCTTTTAACTGAAGTGACAGAATACCGCTGAGAATTGCCACGGCAAAACAAGCCACGATGACGATGATAATTCTGTAAATGATATGACTCTCATTTACAGAATTGGACAAAAAATACGAGTCCAAAAAAGGGGGGATGATTTTATAGTATTCCAGCTCAATCAGGATACCATATTGAAGACATGAAATCGTGGCAATGATCAAGCTGCCCTTTTGAAGCAGCAACATGGATGTATAAATAATTACGACCAGGTAAAAAAAAGTAAAGATACTGTCATAACTGCCTGTAACAAAAATAATAGACGTTACAATAATTGTATCTGCAATGGTCTGGAAATAGGCAAGGGCCAGCTTTTTTTTAAATTTATTCAGCCAGATCAAATAAACAATTGAAAGCATCAGAATACCGGCGGCAATATTATACAATACAAAAAAGGGCTGTGCAAAAAAAGATAAGTTTTCCCCTAAAGAAAAAACAAGGCAGGAGACTATCATAATGACTGTAAAAATAACCCTTGACAGGATAATCCATTTGATTTGAGTTGAAAAATCAGATGAATTTTGAAGGTCATTGTTTTTCATGATTTATTGAATGGCACCTGCCATGCTGAAAATAGGCAAATACATTGAAATGACAAGTCCACCAACCACAACTCCAAGAAAAACGAGCATAAAAGGCTCTATCATATCTGTTAGATTTTTAACAGCCTGGTCTACCTCATCATCATAAAAATCAGCGATTTTTTCCATCATTGTATCAAGGGCTCCGGTGGATTCTCCCACGGCTATCATGGAACAGACCATGGAAGGAAAAACACCGCTTTCAAGCAAAGGGTCAGACATTGACCTTCCTTCTGAAATTCCAATTTTGACATCCTGTATGGCAAATTCTATAATTTTATTTCCAGATGTTTTTGCGACAATATCAAGTGTTTCAAGAAGTGACACACCGCTTGAAAGCATTGTACTGGTTGTTCTTGTGAATTTAGCCACAGACACTTTTCTGATCAAAATACCGATAACAGGAAGTCTTAAAAACATGTCATCCATTAAAATACGGCCTTTATTCGTTGCATAGGTACGTTTAATTAAAAAAACAGCCGCAAATATCCCTGCTATGATATAAATTATATTGCCAATGGCAAAGTCACTCAGGGCCATGACAAATAAAGTCGGTGTCGGCAAGGTGGCACCAAAGTCGGCAAACATCTCTGCAAAAACAGGAATTACAAAGACCAGGATAATAGCAACAACAATAATAGCAACCATAATGGTAATGATGGGATATGTCATGGCCCCCTTGACCTGGCGCTTGAGCTTGGCCATTTTTTCCATATAAGCAGAAAGCCTTTTTAATATGACATCAAGAATGCCGCCAGCCTCACCTGCCGCTACCATGTTGACAAATAGTTCATTAAATGCATTTGGAAATTTTTTCAATGCATCTGCAAAGGTTTCACCGGACTCAATAGATTCTTTGATTTTTTTCAGGTTTTTTTTAAAGGTGGGATTTTCCTGTTGTGAATGGAGGATATCAAGGCATTGAAGAAGCGGTAATCCAGCATCAATCATTGTGGAAAACTGCCTGCAAAATATAATAACATCTCTTTCTTTGACTTTAGGCTGAAGAAATTTTATGTTTTCAAAAAGATCCTTCGGCTTTTTTTTGATTTTGACAGATGTTATTTTTCGTCTTTGAAGGTTTTGTTTTACATGCTCGAGAGTCTCTGCTTCTATTTCTCCCTTTACCTTTCTTCCTTTGGGATTTTTCCCCTTCCATTCATAAATCGTTGGCATTATTTATCCTTTTCATAATCTTTTAAATCACATTGACTTTGATGAAATTTAAACGTACCAAAAGCAGATCATTTGTAAAATCAATACAAATATACTATATAAATTTTATCAATTGATTACAACAGGAGTTATCCTTTGATTAAAAAAAAGAAACTGATTAAGGCAACAACAATTATTACCAGTCATGTTAATGCGGATTTTGATGCCATTGCATCCATGCTTGCAGCTCAAAAATTATATCCCGGCTCGGTTATTATTTTTCCAGGGTCACAGGAAAAAAGTTTACGCGACTTTTTTATCAGTTCTACAAGTTATTTATTTAATATGGCAGATCAGGGTTCCATAGATTTTTCCAAGGCATCCAGACTCGTGCTGGTTGACACAAGACAAAAAAGCAGATTGCCCCATGTATCTGAGTTATTCAATAAAAACAACCTTAAAATAGATATTTATGACCATCATCCGTCCATGGAGGGCGATGTAACAGGATCTTTTGAAATTATCAGACAAACCGGTGCTACAACAACCATATTAAGTGCATTGTTACAGGAAAAAAAAATTGTTCCCAGCACTGAAGAAGCAACGATCATGGCATTGGGAATATATGAAGATACAGGATCATTTACTTATTCCTCCACTACAAAAGAAGACCTTGAACAGGCGGCCTTTCTCTTATCCTGCGGAGCCAACCTGAATACCATCGTCAGTTTTGTGGTTAAAGAAATCAAATCCGAACAGGTAACATGGTTGAATGAATTGTTAAACGAAATGACCCTCCATAAAATAAATGGGGTTGATATTCATGTATCTGTTATTTCTTCACCAACATATATTATAGATCTGGCAACAATTGTTCAAAAGATTGTCAGGATGGAAAGCCTTGATATCTTTTTTGCCGTTGTGTTAATGGACAATAAAATCAATATTATTGCAAGAAACAGGATACCAGAGGTTGACGTGGGTAAAATCCTTTCTGGATTTGGCGGGGGCGGCCATTCTTATGCGGCTTATGCAAAGGTTGACAACCAGACCCTGGCACAGGTTGAGATCAAGCTTATTGAAAGGCTTCAAAAAGAAGTAAAGAGTATTCACATAGCAAATCACTTGATGGCTTCGCCTGCCATCACTGTTGAGCCTGGTACTGACTGTAAAAAAGCCGGCAACCTGATGACAAGGTATAATATAAATTCATTATTAGTGGTGGATAAAAATAAAAATTCCTATGAAGGATATATTACACGACAAGTAATAGAAAAAACAATATATCACAATCTGTCCCACCTTCCAGTTAAAGAATACATGAATTCAGAAACCCGCTATATTTCATCTGATGCTGATGTGTCCCAGATTGAAAATATAATTATTGAAGGAAAACACAGAATTCTGCCTGTTATAGACAATGGATTGATTAAAGGTGTTATCACCCGGACCGACCTGCTCAATTACCTGGTTCAACATAACAAAACACTTAAGAAAAATGACACTGAGCTGGGTATTAAAAAAAATGCCAAGAAAAGACAGATTGAAAATATTCTGTATCAACGACTCGATAACCGGATAAAACAACTTCTTCAGAAAGTTGGTCAAATTGGCAATGAACTGGGGTTTAATATGTTTGTTGTCGGCGGATTTGTAAGAGACCTGTTACTGAATCGACAAATCGAGGATATTGATATTGTTGTTGAAGGCGACGGGATTGAATTTGCCAAAGTATATGCCCAAAAAGAAGGCTGCAGAATTAATACCCATAAAAAATTTGGCACTGCCGTCATTATTTTCCCGGATCATTTTAAAATTGATGTTGCCTCTGCAAGGTTAGAATATTATACCATGCCTGCAGCCCTGCCCATCGTTGAAAAAAGCTCAATAAAACTTGACCTTGCCCGACGGGATTTTACCATCAATACTTTGGCGATCAGTCTGAATCCGGATAATTTTGGAACCATGATAGATTATTTTGGCGCCACCAGGGATCTAAAAGATAAAACCATTAGAATAATTCATAATTTAAGTTTTGTTGAAGACCCCACACGTATTTTCAGAGCAATTAAATTTTCAAACCGGTTTGGATTTACAATTGGAAAAGTAACCTCCAATTTAATTCAAAATGCCATCAGGATAGATTGTTTTAAGAATTTAAGCGGCCTTCGGGTCTTATCGGAATTAAAACAAATCTTTGAAGAGGAAAATCCAATTCCCGCCATTAGAACAATGGAGGCCTATGGCCTTGAAAAAGTTCTTCATAAAAATCTGACCATTATCCCCAATACTTATCAATTGTTTGAGTCTGTGAATAAGATTTTGTCCTGGCATGATCTTTTGTATGTTGATGAGCAATATCCAAGATGGTCGGTTTACTTTATGGCTCTATTGAACCGGTGTTCTTTTAACGTGTGTGAACAAATCTGCAAAAGACTCAATGTTCCGCTAAAAGAGCACTGTATCCTTTTTGATATGAGATATAAGGCTGAAAAACAATTATTATTGCTGGAGAATTCATCATCTCCTATTTCAAAGCAGGATCTTTATTGGGCGCTCATTAATTTTAAGACTGAATACATTTTATACATGATGGCCCTTTGTAAAAATGAAGATATTAAAAAAGCCATTTCTAATTTTTATACACACCAAAGAAATATAAAACCTTATATTAAAGGCAGGGATTTATTAAAAATTGGATTACCACCCAGCCCTGTTTTTACTACCATCTTAAACCAGGTATTAAACGCCAAACTGGATGGGCAATTAAAAACAAAAAAAGACGAAATCAAGTTTGCCACAGAGTATGCAAAGAAAAACAAACTTATTGATTAATTCACAACTTTTTGTTAATACCCTTTATTTAAAAACAATTTATTTCAGGAATTATTGAACATGAAGAATGCAGATTTTTTAACAGGCATCACAACCAGCGGGACCCCTCACCTTGGCAATTATGTCGGTGCCATTCGCCCGGCAGTTGAAACCAGTAAGAATCCAGACCTTGTATCCTATTATTTTCTTGCCGATTATCATTCTTTGATTAAGAATCATGACCCACGCTTAAGAAAACAATCAGCCCTTGAAATATCAGCAGCATGGATCGCTTTAGGACTGGATTATGAGAACTGCGTTTTTTACCGGCAGTCTGATATTCCTGAAATACCGGAACTGACATGGATTCTTACCAGCCTTACTGCCAAAGGGCTGATGAATAGAGCCCATGCCTACAAAGCATCAATAGAGCAAAATGAAGAACAAGGGCATAAGGACCTGGAGCAAGGCATAACCATGGGCCTTTTTTCATATCCAATACTTATGGCCGCAGATATTCTGATGTTTAATGCCAGAAAAGTACCTGTTGGAAAAGACCAGGTTCAGCATCTTGAAATGACAAGAGATATTGCAGCAAGATTTAATCATGTTTATAAAAAATTGTTTATTCTTCCCGAAGTTGTTGTGGATGAGAGCTCTGCTGTTCTCTCAGGTCTTGACGGGCGGAAAATGAGTAAAAGCTATAATAATTTTATTCCTTTGTTTGACACACAAAAAAATCTTAGAAAAATGATAATGAAGATAAAAACCAATTCCCTTGGACCTGATGAACCCAAAGATCCGGATACCTGCACGCTTTTTTCTATATACAAGGCCTTTGCAAGTGAAATAGAAACCAAGGCACTATATGACCGTTACAGACAGGGTATTGCATGGGGAACCATGAAACAGGAGCTTTTTGAATATATTGATGAAATATTGAAAAACCCAAGAAAAGACTATGAAGAGCTTATAAAAAATCCATCAGATATTGATGTAATACTTAAAAAAGGTGCGATAAAAGCAAGAGAATTTTCCGTGCCTTTTCTTGAAAAAATAAGAAAAACTATTGGAATTCAATCAATTGGTTAATTGTTTGATCTCTTTATGGGTTAAATAGCGCCATTTTCCTTCTTCTAAATTTGCAAGGTTGATATTGGCTATCCTGATTCTTTTTAATGTATCAACCTTGTTCCCTATTTTTTCAACCATTTTGCGAATCTGGCGGTTTTTTCCCTGTTTTAAAACAATATTGAACTTATTTTTTGAGAGGCGTTTTACTTTTGCCTTTCTCGTGATGACATTGTCAATGACAATGCCCTGTGCCATATTCTCCAACCCGGTTTCAGATATGGGATAAATAGTTGTCACAATATACTCTTTTTCATGATTAAAAGAGGGATGGGATAATTTATTGTGGAGATCTCCATCATTGGTCAACAGCAAAAGTCCCTTGGAATCTTTATCAAGTCGACCCACAGGGTACACCCGCTCATCAATATCGACCAGGTCAAGAACAATTTTAGAGTTCTGCCTGGAACAGGATGAGACGTAATCCACGGGTTTGTTCAGGGCAATATAGATTTTTGGCGATTCCTGTTTTAAAATAATAGCTTTATTATTAAAAAAAATCTTGTCTTTTTCTAAATCAATTTTTGTTCCAAGTTCTGTGACAATGATTTGGTTTACTTTTACCCGGCCGCTTAAAATGTGCTCTTCTGCTTTTCTCCTGGAACAAACCCCAGCATGGGCCAGGTATTTTTGAAGCCGCATGTTACGACCTGTATTCCGCATTTATTTTCACATAATTTTCACTAAAGTCACAAAACAAAAATCTGTCCGTCTCTTTTCCAAGATTCAGATCCAGGGTAATGATTATTTCATTCTTTTTCATGATCTGGGCTGTCTTTTTTTCAGCTTCTGGTCCCATCCAATTGCCCTTTAAAACCAAAGGCTGGTGATCAAAAAAAAGATCCATCTTTTCAGGAACAACCTGGGCGCCTGACCTGCCAGCTGCCGCCGTGATTCTCCCCCAGTTGGGATCTTCTCCATAAATAGCAGTCTTAACCAGATTGGAATGGGCAATAGCTTCCGATGCTTTAAATGCATCCTCTTTTGTTTCAGCGCCTTTGACAATAATCTGTACAAACTTGGTGGCACCCTCCCCGTCTTTGACAACCATTTTAGCAAGTTGAAAACAGACCTCATCAAGAGCATTTTGAAATACTATGTTAGAATCTGTATCATTGATTTTAACTCCTGAACTACCGTTTGCAAGGGCCAAAAGCGTATCATTGGTACTGGTATCGCCATCAATTGTAATCCTGTTAAAAGACTTTTCATTGGCAGCGCTTAAACACATTTTTAAATCCTGTGGTAAAATATCTACATCCGTGCAAATGAATGCCAGCATGGTGGCCATATTCGGTCGAATCATACCGGATCCTTTTGCAATCCCCATGATTGAAAATATTTTATTCCTAATTTCCCCGGTTTTTTTTATAATTTTCCGATGGGTATCTGTTGTAAGGATAGCATCTGCAAAATCATCCATGCCCTCAGAAGAAAGATGTTTGACAATTTCCGGAATACCTGCCTCAAATTTATCCATGGGAAGATTTGCACCAATGACCCCTGTTGAGGATACCAGAACAAGATCTTCATCAATATCAAGACAATCGCCAAGCAATTTTGAACAGGTAATGGCATCGTCAATTCCTTTTTTTCCTGTAAAACAATTGGCATTGCCGCTGTTCACAAGAACAGCCTGACAAAAGCCTTTTTTTATTTTTTCTTTACCCAGAAGAACCGGTGCTGCCATCACCTTATTCCTCGTAAATAAAGCCGCAGCCGCAGCCGGCTTCTCACAATATATAAGTCCCAGGTCTTTTCCACCATTTTTTTTAATCCCAGCACAAATGCCGGCAAATTTAAAGCCTTTCATTTCATCCACTCCTTAAAAATAATTTGAAAAAGCATTATACTTTGCACGTTTGCTCATGTAAATGATTTAAGTCTAACAAAACAGGACATTCTCTGGATATTTGGTATAAGGGCAACAATTTTACCTCAAAGATGCAACCAATACCCGTTCCGGTTTGCTCGCCTTGCACTCTCTAGTGCCCGAATGATTTTTTAAATTTCAAAAAGGCCTTCCATTTAACGGCGGAAACTCCGGGCAGGTATGTCCTCAAACAGTCCGCCGTTTTTACATTCCAGGCCTTTTGAACTTTTAAAAAAATCACAGGCAATCCGATCTTTGCAAGGCAAGTAAACCTGCACTGGAAATTTTGGAGTTCATCGAATAACAAGCAATTCTTTAAATTTTTATTTTTACCACAAGGGAATGTCATGCGTATTATCAATCAAAATCTTTGAGTGTTTTAATTTCCCAAACACTATAAGCCGGTGTTTCATAGGGGTGAGCTTCCACTAACTTACTTAGGACTGAATTTAAGTATACATCCTGAATAACCATTTCAACTCTGAATTCCCGCACCTGTTCGATCTTGTTTTTATCTCCGATAAAAGGACTGCTGCCATGTAGTGGTCTGAATTGACCGACACCTTCAGTCTCCCATGAACATGAATCATAATTGCCTAATTTTCCGGCACCTTTTTTAAAAAGAGCTGTTTTAACTTTTTCAAGATGTGATTCCGGCACATAAAAACATAATTGATACATGTATAATCCTTTAAAATTTTAACCGGATTGATAATCCGTGCTGTGCAAGGGCAGCATTGTCAAATTGATCTATATTTCCGGATACCATATAAATTTGAATAGTATCCAACCTATAGCGATGTAAAAATTTAATAAGCCAATCAATATTAATATTTTAGGATATGTGTAACGCAAAGTTGAGGGGCCGGACGGCGGCAACCACAAACCTACCCGAAACCTCAAAGGTTGAAAACGACATAATTTACAAAGTGGTCTATTCCAGCCTGGTCCCTCTCCAGCGCCTGGTTATGGCCTTTTTTCAGGGTCTTGCCTATTGTCGAAAACTGAATGCACAACAATCTCTGTATCTTCAATTGTGTAGAATACCGAGAATGGAAAACGTCTGATCACACATCCCCTAAAAATGGAGTAATAGATTCTGTACATTTCTGGATTTTCCAGTATCGACTTCACTGCAATCTCTATGCAATCCAGAAACTCAAACCCTAATCCTCTCCTTTGTCTTTCATACCAAGCAAAGGCTAATTCTACATCATCTTTTGACCTGTCTGTGTAACGTAGTTTCATTTGTGTTTTTCACGCAGACTTTTATGAACATCTTTCCAATCATGAAGCTTTATGCTTCCTTCTTTATATTCCTTATATCTTCTATCAAGTTCTCGTTTTTGCCACTTTGGCATGGGAATTTCTGAATTGCTTGCTGCAATAGAGTCCCATATATCTTCAACAAGCAGAAGTTTTTCAGATAACTCCAATTTGCTAATTTCGTCTTTTATTTGTTCTGGCCTCATTTGATCACCTCATGGATGCTGATTAAATATATGTTATTCATTTTTTGTCTGCCATAACGTCATTTTGAGCGGCCCGGTTTTTATGGGTCCGCTCAAAAAAAAAGTTCTGTTCCTCAGTTGATATCTGATATCTACATTTTCTTACTTATAAAAATCTTGACGATTAATTTCCTTCAAAAAAGTCTTCATCGACTTCCTTGACTTCATATACATTACGAACTTGAACCCCAACGTCATATTGATGCATAAGGTCAACGAGCTTATTCCCATCTATAAGAATTATTGAATGATGTGCATCGTGGGCTTTTTTAATGGCTGCATCATCAAAAACTGATGTTGTTACAAAAACTCCCTTGTTGGTATCTCCACTCATTGCCCCTATAAAATTGCGAATGTCTTTTTCTCGAACTTTGTTTTCATTGTACCGCTTTGCTTGTATGTATATTTTTTCAAGTCCTAATTTATCCTCATTAATGACTCCATCAATACCCCCGTCATTTGATTTCGAC
>JAHJDU010000404.1 GCA_018812385.1 Pseudomonadota bacterium | reverse complement strand
CAGGAGCGCTGCTTCATTCACAAGGTTTTCAAGGTCTGCACCCGTAAATCCAGGCGTTCCTTTTGCAAGTATCATGGGATCCACATCATTGGCCAAAGGTGTTTTTTTCATGTGAACTCTTAAAATGCCTTCACGGCCTTTAATATCAGGCATATCCACCACGACCTGGCGGTCAAACCGTCCAGGGCGGAGCAGGGCAGGATCAAGAACGTCCGGCCGGTTGGTGGCGGCCATGAGAATAACCCCTTCATTGGATTCAAAACCGTCCATTTCAACAAGAAGCTGGTTTAAGGTCTGTTCTCTTTCATCATGTCCTCCGCCTAAACCTGCACCTCTCTGCCGTCCTACTGCATCAATCTCATCAATAAATATAATACAGGGTGCGTTTTTTTTGCCCTGGGCAAAAAGATCCCTTACCCTTGAAGCGCCAACACCCACAAACATTTCAACAAAATCAGACCCGCTGATGGTAAAAAACGGTACCCCGGCTTCACCGGCAACAGCCCTTGATAAAAGGGTCTTTCCAGTTCCGGGATTTCCCACCAGCAAAACACCTTTTGGGATACGTCCGCCAAGCCGCGTATATTTGGCAGGGTTTTTTAAAAAATCCACCACCTCGGCCAATTCTTCTTTGGCTTCATCAATTCCCTGAACATTGGCAAAGGTAACTTTTTCTTTTTTGTCATCTATAAGCCTTGCACGACTTTTCCCAAAAGACATGGCTTTGCCGCCACCGGCACCCCCCTGCATCTGGCGCATAAAAAAGATCCACACACCAATGAGGACAATCATGGGCAGCCAGGAAACAAGGATGGACATAAGCCAGGAATTTTCAGCCGGGGGTTTAGCTTTTATGGTAACCTCTTTGGAACGCAGGAAACTGATCAGATCACCGTCATCCGGTGCAAAGCTTTTAAACTTGGCACCGCTTGCATCTGTTAAATATAAATCCTTACCCTGGATCACCACATTCTGGATACGTCCGTCTTCAACCATGGCAAGGAATTCTGAATATCCGACCTCTACCTGTCCCACCTGTTGCTGATTGAAGATATTGTAGAGCATGACCATCATTAGAACTATTACCAGCCACAGTGAAATATTTTTGTAAAATTGATTCAAGGTTATTCCTTTCTTTTTTTATAAACCCAATCTATTGTTAAGTCGAAAGTTAGACTGGTTTCTTTTTTTAAGGCCCCAGTTCTTAACTTATAACGGCTTTTGTTCTTCAAAACTTACTAATATATAAACATGAAATCTGAATATACAAGAAAAAGTTTTAGCTTTTGTTGCCTTGTTTTTCCTTTGCCTTTTGTCTTAATTGTTTCTCTTTTTTTCCGATTTCCCTTAAGGGTTTTTTTTCTTTTTTAATCATAATGGTGTTTTTATTTTTATAGACCCTGATTTGACCGGGTAAATCCAGGCTGATGCCCGAGGGTGTATTAAAACAAAATTCAACAATATCATTTATATGGGCATGGGAAATGCTCTTTAAATCTTTTTTGATCTTTTGAATTGCCTTTCTAAATACCCGGTTTAAAAGAGCCGGGTGAAGGTTTGTCATTTCAGGTTTTGAAAACACAAGGCAGGATGTTTCTGATTTGATCAAACAGGAGTGAAATGTTTTTTTGGTTTCAATTTCCCAGAAGTCTTCTTCCTGTTTTAATATATTGCTCAGCCTGTCCAGGCTGTCCGTAATTTCTGGATTGTATTCTGACTGAAGATAAGGAATCAGTTTGTATCTGATTTTATTTCTTAAATACGCCATATCAGTGTTTGAAGAATCAACCATATATTCCTGTTTTTCATTTTTTAAAAAATCAAGGATACTGAGTTTAGACACCCGGATCAAGGGCCTGATATATCTGCCGTCCCTGATGGGCGGGATGCCGCAAAGCCCTTTGGGACCGGCTCCCCTTAACAGGTTCATCAATACCAGTTCTGTATTGTCGTCTTTGTTGTGGCCCGTGGCAATTTTTGTGTATCCATGGTTTTTGGCAATCTTATTAAAAAAATGGTACCTGACATCCCGGCCGGCTTCTTCAATGGAGAGGCAATGTTTTTTAGCATAAGCTGTTACATCTTTTTGTTCATTAAAAAACGGCAGATCAAATTTATCTGCAAGTCCTTTTACAAAGGCTTCATCCCTTATGGATTCCTCTTGCCTAAGCATATGGTTCAAGTGGGCAATTGCCATGGTTATGCCGTACTTTTCTTTAAGGCCCGACAGGGACAACACCAGGGCAACAGAATCCGGTCCGCCTGATACGGCCACCAGGATCCTGTCTTTATTTTCAAGCATATTAAAATCAGAGATGGTTCCGGCAATGGTGTTGAAAAAATCCTTTCTCATGAATATTTTGTCCATCATGTCAGCAGGCAAACAGAGGCTGCCCGGATTTTTCAATCAATCCAGAAGTCCAGGCTTTTTCAAAGAATGATGTGATGGCAGCTTCTCCATTTTCCCCAATATCTTTTGAAAAATCATTTACATAAAGCCCAATATGCTGTTGGATAACATCTTCATCCAACTCCTGGGCATAGGTCTGGATATAGTCATAGGCCATGGAAGGATGTAAAAAGGCATGGTCAATGCTTTGTCTGATCAGGTTCTGGATGTCCCGGGCAATACCAGGATCAATATCGCGTTTAATGGCAATACAACCCAATGGAATGGGCAAGGATGTTTTGTCTTCCCACCATTGTCCCAGATCTGCTTTTAATTCAAGACCCATGGTGTGATAAACAAACCGCCCCTCATGGATAATCACACCAAAGTCTGCCTTACGTTCAATCACAGCCGGCATGATTTTTTCAAATGGCATGGGAAAAATATTTGTGTCTGTATTGGCAAACAGATCATCCATATAAAATTTGAAAAGATGATAGGCAGTCGTTCCCATGCCTGGCACGGCAATCACAGGTTTGGTTTTGTCGTCCCTTTTATCATCCAGGGATCGCCCGGGAAGAGATATGATCAAAGGCCCACAGCCCACACCTAAAGCTGATCCCGTCCTTAACAGGGCATATTTATCCCCAAGGCTGCCAAGGGCAGCAAAAGAAAGTTTTGTAATATCATAGGTGCCTTTGGCAGCCTTCTGGTTCAGGGTTTCCACATCTTCCAACACAATGTCAAAACAATATCCATGAAGATTAATCAATTCCCTGGCAATGGCTTTGAAAATAAAGGTATCATTGGGGCAGCTGGAAAAGGCAAGTTGATATGTTTTATCTGGCTCCATAGCTGTTTAATATCAAAAGAAACGCTATAAAAGCAATTTGATTTAAAAAAAATTAAAAAACATGTTGACAGATACACTAGTATACTAATATATTAGTCGTAAAGATAGAGGACCTAATGATTCTATCTGAAACGATAAGATTTTAAACTTCGAGAATAAAGGGATAATTCATGAAGATGTCTTTTCAATCAAACTTTCACCTTTTAAGAACCCAGGTTTACGAACATCTTCGAGAAGAACTAAGAAAGCAAAATTTGAAGCCGGGCATGTTTGTTACCATTAATCAATTGTCCCAGCAATTGGGGATTAACAGGACACCTCTACGGGATGCCCTGTTACAACTCCAGGTTGAAGGGTT
>JAHJDU010000664.1 GCA_018812385.1 Pseudomonadota bacterium | reverse complement strand
ATGCAGCGACTTGCCGAACAGGCACACCCTGCTTTTCCGGTCACCATTTATTATGCCTTCAAACAATCAGAAAGCGATGGCGGTGACGGCATGACGAATACCGGCTGGGACACCTTCCTGGCCGCAGTAATCGAAGCAGGTTTTGCCATCAGCGGTACCTGGCCGATGCGAACGGAACTTGGGAACCGCATGATCGGCTCCGGCACCAACGCCCTTGCCTCCAGCATAGTCCTAGTCTGCCGCCGTCGTGCTGCCGATGCACCCACTGCCACCCGCCGTGACTTTGTGGCCGCCCTCAAATCAGAATTACCCAAGGCCCTGGCCCTTCTCCAGCGCGGTAACATCGCACCTGTGGATCTGGCCCAGGCCGCCATTGGGCCCGGCATGGCCGTTTACACCCGTTATGCCAAAGTCTTGGATGCTGAGGGCAAAACTATTCCCGTGCGGGAAGCGCTCTCGCTCATCAATCAGACTTTGGATGAGGCCCTGGCCGAGCAGGAAGGCGATTTTGACGCGGACAGCCGATGGGCGCTCACCTGGTTTGAGCAGATGGGTTTTGCTGAGGGCGATTACGGTGTGGCCGAGCAGCTCTCCAAATCCAAGAATACTGCTGTTGCAGGTCTTGTCGAGGCCGGGATTCTGGTGTCAAAGGCTGGTAAGGTCCGCCTCTTGAAACCCGCCGAACTGGCCGCCGATTGGGACCCTGTGACCGACAGCCGCCTCACGGTCTGGGAGATGGTGCATCAGCTTATCCGCTTGCTTGAAGCGGGTGGTGAGAGCGCAGCAGCAAAGCTTACTGCAAAACTGGGAACCCAGGCTGAAACGGCCCGGGAACTTTGCTATCGTCTCTATACCCTGTGTGAGCGTAAGAAGCGGGCACACGAGGCCATGGCCTACAATGGTCTGGTGCAGAGCTGGCCTGAAATCACCCGGATTGCCGGAGAAGAAAAAATAAATAAACCCAAAAAACAGGAACAAACCGAAATGTTCTGACAGGAGTACCCATGGCAATTACCAACCACGAGCGCGTCGGCAAGGCACTGGAACTTCTCAAAACCGGTATCGGGCCTTTTGCCGAACGTGAATTCAGAAATAGTTACAAGGACCGAGCTGCAATAGAGATTCGCCAAATCGTCGTTGATGATCGCATTAACGTAGATAAACCCATGGCTGAATGGGATGTGGCAGTTCTGCTCAAGCTTATGTGGGATTCCTGGAATACGGTTTTCCGTCTCACCCTGGGGCATACGGAGCGAAGCCTGGTCAGTGAGCTGCGTGACGGCCGCAATAAATGGGCGCACCAGGAAGCTTTCACCGGTGACAACACCTACCGGGTTCTGGATTCAGCCTCAAGGCTTTTAACTGCTGTCTCTGCCCCCCAGGCAGATGAAATTGAAAAAATGAAGATGGAGCTCCTGCGCCTGCGGTTTGATGAACAGGTGCGCAGCGAAAAAAGAAAGACCTCGGGCACGGCTGTCGAAAGCGCGGCAACGGGCAATCTCAAACCCTGGCGGGAGGTGGTGGTTCCCCATAAGGATGTGGCCAGCGGCCGTTACCAGCAGGCTGAGTTTGCCGCAGATCTATGGCAGGTACACCTTGGTCAGGGAACGGATGAATACCGAGATCCGGTTGAATTTTTCCGTCGCACCTTTCTGACTGAGAGTCTTAAGAGTATTTTGGTGGGGGGAGTTCAGCGCATAAACGGCAAGGGCGGCGACCCTGTGGTCCAGCTCCAGACCAATTTCGGCGGCGGCAAGACCCATTCCATGCTGGCCCTGTATCACCTGTTTTCCGGTATCCGTCCCACAGAACTTTCCGGTATCGATGAGGTGATGCACGAGGCAGAAACATCTTCAGTACCGACGGCCCGTAGGGTGGTCCTGGTGGGCAACAAGATTTCTCCTGGTAACCCCTCCACCAAGCCCGATGGTATAGTTGTGCATACCCTCTGGGGGGAGCTTGCCTGGCAACTGGGCGGGAAAAAAGCCTATGCCCGCATCCAGGCCGATGATGAGAAAGCCACCAGTCCGGGTGATGTTTTGCGCGAACTGTTTAAAGAATACGGTCCCTGTCTGATCCTGATTGATGAATGGGTGGCCTATGCCCGCCAGCTTCATGACCAGAGTGATCTGCCGGGGGGCGGCTTTGAGACCCAGTTCACCTTTGCCCAGGTGCTGACGGAATCGGCCAAGCTGGCCGGTAACTGCCTGCTCGTGATCAGTCTTCCTGCTTCTGATACGGCTGGTTCACCCCACACCCGGGCCGATGATGTCGAGGTCGGTGGTCAGCGCGGACGGGAAGCCCTGGATCGCCTGCGCAATGTGATTGGCCGGGTTGAGTCTTCCTGGCGGCCGGCCAGTGCCGAAGAAGGCTTCGAAATTGTCCGGCGGCGATTGTTTGAGCCTCTTGCTGATCCTGCCCAGTTCAAAGACCGGGATGTGGTGGCCCGGGGCTTTGCCGATTTCTACCGTACACAATCTGCGGAATTTCCGCCTGAGTGCAGGGATGTTGACTATGAAAAACGAATCAAGGCCGCCTACCCGATCCATCCGGAAATATTTGATCGTCTTTATACGGACTGGTCAACCCTGGTGAAGTTTCAACGAACCCGCGGCGTTTTGCGGCTGATGGCGGCTGTTATCCACAGTCTGTGGGAAAAAGGGGATAAGAATCCGTTGATTATGCCGGCCAATATTCCCATTGATGACCCGCGGGTGCAGTTTGAGCTGACCCGTTATTTGTCGGACAACTGGGTCCCGGTCATTGAAAAGGATGTAGATGGTCCCAATTCCCTGCCTGTGCAGATGGATGGCGAGGTGCCGAATCTGGGAAAATTTGCAGCCTGCCGGAGGGTAGCCCGAACCATCTACATGGGGTCAGCCCCGCTGACCAAGGCAGCGCACCGGGGAATAGAGGATCGCCGCATCAAGCTGGGGTGTGTTATTCCGGGTGAATCGCCGGCCATATTCGGTGATGCCCTGCGACGTCTGGCAGGCGTGGCAACCTATCTCTACCAGGATGGCCCGCGCTATTGGTACTCGACCCAGCCCACCGTGACCAAACTGGCTGATGACCGGGCCGAACAGCTCAAACGGGACTCTGACAAGATCATTCAGGAGCTGAATCAACGTCTGCGGGAGGATCTGAAACAGATGGGTGACTTTAACCGCATCCACCCCATGCCCCAGTCTGGCCAGGATGTGCCCGATGATCCGGATGTCCGCCTAGTGGTGCTGGGGATTGACTTTCCGTACAGCAAAGAAGCCTCAAGTGCTGCTGAACTTGCTGCCAGGGCAATATTTGAATCCCGTGGTACTACCCCAAGGTTGTATGGAAATTCCCTCATTTTCCTTGCGGCAGATAAAACCCGGTTGCAGGACCTTGATGAGGCCGTCAGGAAATACCTTGCCTGGGAATCGATCCTGGCTGAAGTCAAACAGCTCAATCTTGATCCCC
Source organism: Pseudomonadota bacterium (assembly GCA_018812385.1). Lineage (GTDB taxonomy): Bacteria > Desulfobacterota > Desulfobacteria > Desulfobacterales > Desulfobacteraceae > Desulfobacula. Next base: position 1,089 of record JAHJDU010000664.1, on the reverse strand, counting down.
AGCAGGTGAAACAGGCAGAAACCCAGAAATCCATGGCAGATGGTGCTGTCAAGGCGCGTCTGCCTGAAACTTATCAATGGTTGCTGGTGCCGGTGCAAAAAAAACCTGCAGCGGCCATAGAGTGGCAGGCGTTTCGCCTTACGGGCCAGGATGCCCTGGCAGTCAGAGCCGGCAAGAAACTCAAGAATGATGAATTGATGATCATAAGTTTCGCTCCCACATTATTGAGGATGGAGCTGGATAGGGTGCCGCTCTGGCGAGGAGAGAACCATGTCTCTGTCAGACAGGTTGTGGAGGATTTTGCCCGTTATCCCTATCTGCCACGACTTATAAATCCAGCAGTGCTGATATCCGCCATCCAGTCAGGTCTGTCATTAATCACCTGGACAAAAGATTCGTTTGCCTATGCCGAGAGTTTTGATGAGACTGAGCAGCGTTATCGGGGGTTGAGGACAATGCAAATGGTATCTCTGATGAGTGAAGATCCCCAGGGGTTGCTGGTAAAACCGGAAGCAGCGCAAAAACAGATAGAGGGGGAGAAAAGCCTGACACCACATCCCTCATCTGAAACAGAAGAGAATCTGGGCAATGGATTAGATGAAACGCCAGGAACATCCAGGGATGGGTCACCCGATCACCCGGAAAGCGTCACAGATAAACCCAAGCGGTTCCATGGTACAGCGATCCTTGATACCACCCGTGTAGGCCGTGATGCCGGGCGAATAGCAGAAGAAGTGATTGCCCATCTTTCAGGACTTGTGGGTGCAAGGGTTATAGTGACCCTGGAAATAGCCGCAGAAGTCTCTGATGGCGTACCGGATCAGGTGGTTCGTATTGTCACTGAAAACAGCCGGACACTGAAATTTACCAGTCAGGGATTTGAAAAAGAATAACCTGGCAACCTAAAAATGAAATTCTGACAAAAAAAGTATTTTATATTGATACCCGGGTTTTTTAAAGGTAGTGTTTAAAAATGATGGGTAAAAAAAGATTCTTAGCTCATAAAATCGAGACACTCATGGGAATGTTTCCCTGTGTGGCAGTGATCGGTCCCAGGCAATGTGGAAAATCAACACTGGTCAAGGCTGT
>JAHJDU010000403.1 GCA_018812385.1 Pseudomonadota bacterium | reverse complement strand
ATTTTTCATTATCCAAAAAATTATTTATTCTTATCTGTATTGTTTTATTGCTAATTATTTTACCTTTTTTTTATATCTCCAAAACTTCTCTTACACAGTTCGGACTCTATGCCCACACTGTGAATGAAAAACAAATAAAAAACATGTCCAATTTTTATTTGTCCTGGATTGCAGCTGAACAGGCTAAAAGTTATGATGAAGTTTTTAAAAAGGTTAAGGCAGCCTCTTCTTTATTGGGCCGCCAGCTTACATGTATTTATGATAACATTGATGCCTTGTCCAAAATACCGATGAAAGAAACTGCAAATCTTGAATTAAACCAGGAAAATAAACTTTTTTTCAGCCCCCGTCATGAACCTGTTATAAATGTTTATTGGGGGGGCAGCATGATTTCCGATGAAATAAAAAAAGAACTGAATGCACTATCCCATTTTGAACCCATGTTGATGAAAGCAAAAGAACTTGTCAATGAAAGCATAGCAACGCATGTCATAACAGCCTCAGGAATCGGATGCTATTATACCATGGATTTGAAAGCAAAAAATGCATGCTATCACCTGCCACCGTCATCTGAGTTTGATTTAAGACATGGTGAACCGGTCACTATTTTTACGAAACAGAAAATCAAATATTTTGATACCCAATGGACAAGTATTTATAAGGATGATGTCATTGACGGTTTAATGATGACGGCCACAACACCGATTTATAACCAAAAGGGTGAATTTAAAGGGATCACGGGCATTGATATCCCTGTTAGGAACATTGTCAATGACATGGCAGAAAGGACATTTATTTCAGAAAGCGAAAATGAGGGCTTCCTTTTTGCCTTTCTCCAGACCAGAGAGGGAAAACTCATTGCATTTCCCACGGAGTTTATCAATCTTTTTGGACTGGATATAGATTTAGATCATTTTAAGAATTCAAGTGATGTTTTTAACTATAGTTTAATAGATTCTTCTATCCAATCCGTTCAAAGGGTTTTTCCCATGATTATCAATACCCATAACGGGATTATTGATTTGATGATCAATAATGAAAAATATGTTTTGGTCATCGGTTCTCTTGAGTCGGTTGACTGGCAACTTGTCCTTGTTGCCAGGGAATCGGATATAAAGACATCTGTACATAAAACTGGGATAGCTCTGAACAAAAGCCTTGGCGACATCTGGAAAGATTTTATCTCCCTTTCTTTTTTGATTGTGATTATTTCTGTACTTTCAGTCTTCTTTATAATACGGATATTTATCTCCCCGATTACACAATTTATCGTGGCAACTCAAAAAGTTTCCAAAGGTGATTTTTTTTCATCTCTTCACATTGACCGAAAAGATGAAATAGGTTTGCTTGCCAAGTCTTTTAATTTGATGGTTGAAAAATTAAGGAAGTCAAAAAAAATCGAAAAAGATCATGCAATGGAGCTTGAAAGCAGGATCAGATTAAGGACCATCGAACTTGAAAAGAGTAATGATGAACTCAATAATATCAAAGGTGAGCTGGAGAAAACAGTTGCACAAAGAACACTCCAGCTCAAAAAATTGAATGAGCATCTTATCTATAGCGAGGAGAATGAAAGAAAGGCCATTGCATCTGATCTTCATGATAGTGTCACTCAAACCCTTGCGTTGAGTATATTTAAACTAAAGAATATTCAGGACTCTGATACGGATATAAATAAAGGGGATCTTTCAGATGTTCAGGATTATCTTGAGCAGTCTATCCGGGAAATCAGATCCCTGATTTATCAGCTTAGTCCTCCCATACTGGATGATTTTGATATTGAAATTGCATTGGGTTTTTTAATAGAGGAGACAAATGTCAAGCACAACAGCCTATTTAAATATATCAATAATATTGATGATCCTATTCATCTGGATCAGGCGCTTAAGGTCACTTTATACAGAGCAGTAAATGAACTGGTTACCAATATTTTAAAACATTCCGGTTGTAAAGATGGGGAGATTGAAGTATCAAAAAGCAAAGAAAATATAATGGTAAGGGTTGAGGATCATGGTGCAGGTTTTGATGTGGAGACAATAAAAAGATCAGTTTCTTTTGGGTTTGGATTAAACAGTCTTTTAGAGCGGATGGAAAATTTTGAAGGAAAATGTTTAGTGGATTCAACCCCTGGGAAAGGAACAAAAATCTTTTTGATGGCACCTCTTTGCCTTGGGAAAGACAGCTGATATGAAAAAAATTAAAATTATTATAGCAGATGATCACAGCATTTTGCAGCATGGGCTGGCTCAGTCCCTGGAAATGGAAGAAAAGTTTGATATTGTTGCAAAGGCGGATTCCGGCCTTGCAGCCATTGAATTTGCAAGCCAATATCTGCCTGATTTGGTCATCATGGACGTCAGTATGCCGGGTCTTAACGGGATGGAAGCAACAAAACGGATTCTGACTAAAAATCCTGGAATAAAAGTGATTGCATTGTCCATGCACATGGAGAAAATTTTTTCCGATTGACAGAACCTCTTTCCGCAACAACACCCCGCCAAATCCGGAGTAAATAAAAACAGTTTCAGTTCGTCTTCTAATAATCTCTATCACCGAGGGATCATTGATGTCTTTGCATGTGGAAACTTCGTAGGGAACTCCGAGTTCATCAAGGATAACCCTGATCGGTTGATTT
>JAHJDU010000402.1 GCA_018812385.1 Pseudomonadota bacterium | reverse complement strand
GCCATGCCGGAATTTGAAGGCAATATCGAGCCTGTTATGGTTGCAGCAAGCCGTAAAGTGACAGATGAAAAAAACGATACCAGTTTTGAAATCACTGAAGTGATCCCGGAACGCCTTGAACATTTGGCAGATCGTGTAACAAATTTTATTAAACTTTGTCAAAAACCTCTTAAAGAACGAAAAGTAGTTTTTGTTTTTCACAAGAATGAATGCGCAGGCCTGGAGGCAAATATCGGGGGAGCTGGCGGTCTTGACTCCGGGGAAAGTGTTGTCAGGATTATGAATGAAATGGGAAGACTTGGGTATAAGATCAATGATATTCCTGAATCAGGAGAAGACCTGTTGCAGTTGTTTCTTGAACGTAAGGCTATTGCAGAATTTCGGTGGACTACAATAGATGAGATTGTCAGTAAAAACGGTCACTTAGCCTTGCTTGACAATGATATTTATCAACAATGGTTTGATGAACTTCCAAAAAAAGCTCAGGATGAAATGATTAAAGGCTGGGGACGACCCCCGGGACAGGAAATGAACGGAGTTCCGGCAAGCATGGTTCATGAAGGAAAACTTGTGATCACAGGGCTGAATTTTGGGAATGTCAATGTGATCATGCAGCCAAAAAGAGGGTGTGCAGGTTCAAGATGCGATGGCCAGGTTTGCAAAATTCTTCATGACCCTGATATTCCGCCGCCTCACCAATACATTGCCACCTACATGTACATGGAAAAAATATTCAAGGCAGATGTCATTATCCATGTGGGAACCCACGGGAACTTAGAATGGCTTCCCGGCAAGGGTGCAGGATTATCAAATGCCTGCTGGCCGGACATTGCCATTGGCAAGTTACCCCATCTTTATATTTACAATTCTGATAATCCTGCCGAAGGTGTTGTGGCAAAGCGGCGCAGTTATGCTGTTATTGTGAATCATCTCCAGTCCATGCTCACCATTTCAGATACTTATGAAGGTCTCAAGGATCTTGAGGACTTGTTTAATCAACACCGCCAGGCTAGGGATACAGATACTGCAAGAGCCCATCAGCTCGAACACCTGATTCATGAATCCATTGAGAAAAATAATCTGAAAAAAGAGGTGGAGGCTGCATTTCCCAAAGATTTTGAGGATGTGACACAAAAATGCCACGAACTGATTTCATCAGTTAAAAACAGCCAGACTTCCGTTGGTATGCATGTGTTTGGTGAGATTCCTGAAAAGGATGCCTTATCTGAATATATCAATACTATTTTAAGATTTGATACCAATAACAAGTTAAATACCAGAAGGCTTGTTTTTGAACTTTGGGGAGAAGATATTTTTGATGCGCTTGAAAATCCGGGGAAATATGGAAAATCAGGCAAGCCCTATTCAGACCTGATGTTTGAATCAGATCGCAAAGCCAAAGAGATCATTGACAGGATTATTGAAAAACAAGATATTAATGATATTTTAATACCTGAAGTCAAAGACTTGCCAGGCAAAGACCTTTTAAAACGATTTCAGATTTTTTCTGATCTTGTAAAAGATGTAGCCCAACGTATTAATGATTCCAAAGAGATTGATTCTCTTTTAAATGCCATGGCAGGAGGTCATGTGCCGGCAGGTCCTTCAGGTTTTATCTCAAGAGGGAGAGTTGATATTCTGCCCACAGGCCGCAACCTGTATAATGTTGATCCCACACGGATCCCCACAAAAGCTGCCTGCCGGGTAGGTGTCAAACTTGCTGATGCTCTGATTGAACGATACAAAAATGAAGAAGGAACATTCCCAAAGTCTGTGGGTATGGTCTGGTTTGCCTCGGATATTATGCGGTCTGACGGAGAACAAATCGCTCAGATTTTCCATCTTTTAGGGGTACAGCCAAAATGGAAAGCTAATGGTCAGGTTGATGGCTTTGATATTATCCCGATAGAAGAACTGGGTCGTCCCAGGATTGATGTCAACATCCGGGTGTCCGGCATTACAAGAGACTGTTTCCCGGATGCAGTCAAATATGTGGATGAGGCCATTTGCGCTGTGGCTCTGCTCAATGAGGACCATCAAAGTAATTTTATAAGAAAGCACGTTTTTGAACAGGCAGCTCAAAAGGGGCTTGACCCGGAAAACAAGGACGAGTTCAGGCGACTTTCCTTCAGGGTATTCTGCGCCCAGCCCGGTGTTTACAGATCCGGGGTCAACCTGGCCGTGTATGCATCTGCCTGGAAAACCCAACAGGATCTGGCCGATGTATATCTTTTCTGGAATGGGTATGCCTATGGTGCCGGAGAAAATTCTTTTGGAGTTGAAGCACACCTTGAACTTGTGGAAAATCTCAAACGGGTCCAGGTTACTTTTGACAAGCATATTTCCGATGAAACCGATTTTTTGAAATGCTGCGGGTTCTATAGCAATTATGGGGGAATGACTGTTGCAGCCAAGGCTCTTTCCGGCAAAAAACCCAAGACTTATTATGGTGATACCCGGGACCCTGCCAATGTGTCAGTCACTGGTTTTGCCGACGAACTTCGCAGGGTGGTCAGGGCCAAATTGTTGAACCCCAAATATATTGAAGGTATGAAACAGCATGGATACAAGGGTGCCGGAGACCTTAACAAACGCATCGGCCGGGTTTACGGGTTTGGTGCCACCACAGGCGAGGTAGACAACTGGATTTTTGATGAAATAACCAGGACTTTCATGCTGGACCCTGAAATGAAGGAATGGTTTGAAAAGGTCAACCCCTGGGCATTAGAAGAAATCGGACGGCGGCTTTTAGAAGCCCAAAGCCGGGATATCTGGAAACCTGACCCCGAACTTTTAGAGCGGCTCAAGGAGGCGTATCTCGATACAGAAGCCTGCCTGGAGGACCGGATGGGAGATATCACAGGTGATTTTCAGGGAGGTGCTGTGGATATTGTGACCAGTGACGAGGTGGAATCCTGGAACGAGAAGATGAGGGATATTAAAAAAATCGTACAGGATGCAACATCAACCTGATGTTTATAACCTTATCGTAGATATAATATTATGAGTAAAAAAGATGGGTTTTAATCATACATTTTCATTTTCAGCTATTGTGGGACAGGACCGGCTTAAGCTTGCCCTGATACTCAATGCTGTCAACCCGCGTATCGGGGGAGTCCTGATCCGGGGAGAAAAGGGTACGGCCAAGTACACCACGGTCAGGGCACTTGCAGAACTCCTTCCCATGATAAAGGTAAACTCAGGCTGTGCCTGGTCCTGTAACCCGGATGACCAGGAGAACCTTTGTGATGCCTGCAAAAAAGAATCCTGCGGGCAGGATGGAATTGAGCGCCGGACACGGGTAGTGACCCTGCCTTTGAATGCTACGGAAGACCGTGTGGCAGGCGGCATTGATTTCAGCCTGGCCGTAAAGAGCGGGGCCAGAGCCCTGCAGGCCGGATTGCTGGCCAAGGCCCACCGGGGCATCCTGTACGTGGATGAAGTAAATCTTTTAGATGACCACATCGTGGATATTATTCTGGATGCCTCGGCTTCCAATAAAAACCGAATTGAAAGAGAGGGCATCTCTTTTTGCCATCCGTCAAATTTCATCCTTGTGGGGACCATGAACCCGGAGGAAGGGGAACTGCGACCCCAGCTCCTGGACCGGTTCGGCCTCTGTGTGGAAGTGACATCGGAAAAAGACCTTGAAAAAAGAATCCTTTTGATGCTGAGAAAGGAAAGCTATGATGCTGATCCTGAAGACTTTTCAAACCAGTATCAAGCCGATAATGCTGCTTTGTCCGACCGGATCACAAAGGCTATAACCCTTTTAAAAGATGTTCAATTCCCTGATAGTTTAAGGGCCTTTGTGGCGAATCTTTGTGCGGAAAACAATGTAGCCGGGCACAGGGCAGACCTTGTGATCGAACAGGCAGCCAAAGCGCTTGCCGCTTTTCATGGCAAGGCTCTCGCCAGTATGGATGAGGTCAAACAGGTTGCCTGGTTTGCCCTGGTCCACCGGAAACGGGACCCGGCTCCGCCATCTCCGCCACCGGACCATCCCCATGATCACAACTCTGACCCTGAAGAAAATAAGGACCAAACCGAAAAGGAAAAGCCTGGGTCCCCTGAGCCCAATGAACAGGAAAAAAAGGATCATGAGGGGCAGACCCCGGACGAACAAAATCAGGACGAGGACCAGGACGGGCAGAATTCGGAAGAAGAACAGCCCGCAGCAGAACCTGAACCCCAGAGGAAAACCCGGGAACAGGAAAAAAAAGATGTGCTGGAAAAAATATTTGAGGTGGGGGAAACCTTTAAGGTGAAAAAATTCACCTCTCCCAAGGATCGTATATTCAGAAGGGGATCAGGTAAACGCTCCAGGTCCAGGACAGCAACAAAGCAGGGTCGGTATGTGAAAAGCACCCTCCCGAAAGGCAGTCATGATATTGCTTTTGACGCTACATTGAGGGCAGCAGCCCCTTTTCAGATCCAAAGGAAAAATGCAAGTCCTCTGGCGGTTATTCTAAAAAAGCAGGATATAAGGGAAAAGGTCCGGGAAAAGCGCATTGGTAATTTTCTACTCTTCCTGGTGGATGCCAGTGCCTCCATGGGGGCGCGTGGGCGGATGGCGGCCTCAAAAGGGGCTGTGATGTCTTTACTTTTAGATGCCTACCAGAACCGGGACAAGGTGGCCATAGTAACTTTCAGAAAAGAAGAGGCTGTTGTCAACCTGCCGCCCACCTCGTCTGTGGAGCTTGCAGGAAAACTTTTGGAAGAAATGCCCGTGGGCGGAAAAACACCTTTGTCATCCGGACTTGTCAAAGGGTTTGAACTTTTGCGGAACCATCTGCTTCGTGAGCCTGAAGCAAGGCCCATTGCCATTATCATCACTGACGGCAGGGGCAACGTGGCTTTAGGGGATCAAAAACCTTTCCAGGAGGCCCTGAATCTGGCAGAGAAGATGGCCTTTGAACAAAGGATACAATTTATTGTGGTGGATTCTGAAAGTGGGGGTGCTGTTTCCTTTGGCCTGGCCCAAAAACTTGCCGTGAGCCTGAACGCAGAATATTTTAAAATACAAGATCTTAAAGCTAACCATTTGGTTGATATTGCAAGAGGAGATTTGTTGTGAAAAAAATGAATGTTTATCCCTTCATGGCTATTGAAGGCCAGGAAGAGATGAAACTGGCACTGATACTCAATATTATCAATCCTACCCTTTCAGGGGTCCTGATCCGGGGGGAGAAAGGGACAGCCAAGTCCACGGCTGTCCGGGCTCTGGCCCGGATACTTCCGGAAATTGAAAAGGTCAGGGACTGCCCGTTCCAGCATGACCCTAAAGGGAAACACCAGGTCTGCATGGAATGTGTCCGCACTGAATGCCGGGATCGCATCCTGGGTAGCGGCCAGAGGCCTGAAACCGTTATAGAGGGCATAAGGGTGATCGAACTGCCCGTAGGGGCTACCGAAGACCGGGTGGTGGGCACCATGGACATGGAACAGGCCATTAAAAAAGGGGAAAAGCAGGTGGAACCGGGCATCCTTGCCGCTGCTCACAGGGGGATTCTCTACGTGGATGAAGTCAACCTTCTGGACGACCATGTGGTGGATGTGCTTCTGGATTCTGCGGCCATGGGTGTCAACACCATTGAAAGAGAAGGGATCTCTTTTTCCCACCCTGCACGGTTTACCCTTGTCGGAACCATGAACCCGGAAGAAGGGGAGCTGCGGCCCCAGCTTCTGGACCGGTTCGGGCTCTGTGTCAATATCCAGGGCATATCTGATCTTGATGCCAGGGTAGCCATTATGGAACGACGTACCAGTTTTGATGAAGACCCTGAAGCGTTTGTCAAACTATGGGAAGACGACTCCCAGAAACTTGTGGAAAAGATTAAACAG
>JAHJDU010000401.1 GCA_018812385.1 Pseudomonadota bacterium | reverse complement strand
TGAAATGACAGGCGGCGGTCTTCTTTTTACCATAGTCACCCTCTGGATCAGGGGATTTGTAATCCCCTTGAGCATTTATCTGGTTATAAAAAGAGTTGCCATCCGCCGGGAGGTGGAGCCTATTATCGGATATCATGCCTCCCTGTTTGCAGGTCTGGTATTAATTGTTGCCGCATTTGTTGTGAGTTACAAGTTAGATGTACCATTAATTATGAAAAGTGTTTTGTTAATACCTACTGCCATAACAATTCTTGTGACCGGAATGTTTATGCTGATAGCAAGGAGAAATGCCATTGCCATGGTCCTTGGCTATATTATGATGGAAAACGGAATCTATCTTGTGGGAACAACGTTCTCCACGCGTGCCCATCATATTGTGGAATTTGGTATTCTTCTTGATGTATTGGCCGGTGTAATGGTCATGGCCATTATACTTCAGAATATCAAACAAACCTTTGATGACGTTGATACGGTTCACTTAAGAACTTTAAAAGAATAGGTGTTATGTATGGTAGAAATTGTTTTTTTGACTCCTTTTATAACCGGTGTTATGACTTTTTTCCTTCCAAAAGCAATCGGTCGCCAATTTTTAGTGGGTACTGGAGCGATTCATCTTATTCTTTCACTCCTTCTTTGGAAAAACAGACCCGAAGCAATTTTTAACAACTATTTTGCAGTTACCCCGGAAGGCTTGTTATCACTTCTGGTGATATCGCTTCTGTTTTTCCTGATTTCCATCTATACTGTTGGGTATCTTAAAGAAAGTGAAATCCAGACAGAAAACATTTTTACAGGCTTCATGCTCCTGTTTTTATCAACCATGACAATGGTAACCCTATCCGACCATATCATGGTGATGTGGATCGCTATTGAAGCAACAACCCTTGCCAGTGCTCCACTTATTTTTACCCATAGATCTTCTGCATCCCTTGAAGCCACCTGGAAATATGTACTCATATGTTCCGTCGGTATTGCCATGGCACTTTTAGGGTCAGTCCTTATTACTCTTTCCATGGACATTGGTAATGTTGATGCACCGCTGTCTTTCTCAGCACTTACAAAGGTTGCCAAAACACTGGATCCCATGTGGTTGAAAGCAGGGTTTGTCTTCATACTGGTTGGCTATGGCACAAAAATGGGTCTTGCACCCATGCACACCTGGCTTCCGGACGCACATAGCGAAGCGCCCAGTCCTGCTTCCGCATTATTATCCGGGGTGCTTTTAAATTGTGCATATCTGGGTATTTTTAAGACAAATAAAATTATGCATGCTGCCGGGCTCGGTGATTTTTCAGGCACGATTCTGATTGTTTTTGGCTTGATGTCCATTCTGGCGGCAGCAACATTTATTCTTAAACAGAATGAATACAAAAGAATGCTGGCCTATTCCAGTATCGAGAATATGGGAATTATCGCCGTTGGAACCGGTATTGGCGGTATCGCAGCCTATGGTGCTGTGATCTGCATGATTCACCACAGTCTGATCAAATCCTCTCTGTTTTTGTCATCGGGAAATATTTTATTGGGGTATGGAAATAGATTCATTGAAAATACAGGCGATATGGTCAGCCGCATGCCAAAAACATTTGTGGCTTTTTTTGCCGGTTTTGCCGGCATTTCAGGATTTCCACCTTTTGGTATTTTTATCGGGGAATTGTTTATTATTGTTGGTGCATTCAGAACCGGTCACTATATAGCAGCAGGTATTTTTATTTTAAGCCTTTGCGTCATTTTTGCCGGATTTGCCAACCAGGTCATGAAAATTTCCTTTGATGATTCAATTGTCAAAATTCGGTTAAAAGAAAAGGCCAGCATGGTCTGGCCGCAATATATTCTGCTATAACATCCTTGATATTATGCTTCTTTATGCCGGACACATTATATCAAACAATAATTGATGCAGTGACTGCCATTGGCGGAGGACTTAAATGACGACTGCTTTTTTAGAAATATCAAATGGTGAGAAACTATCAAGAGAAAAAATTCCTCATCTTTCATTTAATGATTTTCAGGAAAACGCTCTGGATATTGTAAAAAATGGCGGAAAGGTTGTCCACTATTTCGGATTTCAGGATGAAGACTCCATGAAACTCATGGCTGTTTTAAGAACTGACAAACTTCTTGTGGCAGGCTGTGATGCACCTGAGTCTTATTCTTCATTCAGTCAAACATGCGAGCCGTTTCATATGTTTGAAAGAGAAATTGCCGAACAATTCGGTATACGGCCCCAGGGTCATCCCTGGCTGAAAATGGTCAGGTACCATCCCAACTATAGAGAAGGTATACCTGATGTTTTTGGGAATGACTATAAAGAAGATATTCCTGGCAATTATGATTATTACCAGGTCAAAGGCGATGAAATTCATGAAGTCGCAGTAGGGCCGGTTCATGCAGGTGTAATAGAACCCGGCCATTTCAGATTTAACTGCATTGGTGAACGCGTACTTCATTTGGAAATTCAGCTGGGCTACCAGCACAGGGCAGTGGAAAACCTGCTCAATAATGTTCAAGCAAAAAGATTGCCCATTCTTGCAGAAAATATAGCAGGGGACACCACCATTGGCCACAGCCTTTGTATGGCACAGGCTGTTGAGGCGCTTACATCGGTTACGCCTGACAAAGGCGCTCAGATTATCCGAACCATTGCACTGGAACTGGAACGGCTTGCCAATCATATTGGTGATCTTGGGGCATTAAGCGGCGATGTGGCTTTTTTACCGCCGGCCAATTATTTTGGACGTATTCGTGGGGATTTTTTAAATTTGTCTCTTCTTTTATGCGGCAACAGGTTTGGAAAAGGATTGGTGCGACCCGGCGGAGTTCGTTTTTCACTTGCCGATGATATTCGAAAAATTCTTGATGAACGGTTAAAAGAATTAAAACCCCAGGTGAAACATGTTCTGGAACTTCTTTTTTCCGCTTCTACAGTGCGGGCCCGTTTTGAAGACTGCGGTATTGTAAGCAATAATGATGCAGAGCACTTAGGTCTTGTGGGACCGGCGGGTCGGGCAAGCGGTATCCCCTATGATGTCAGACGCTGTTTTCCCACGGAGCATTATGTGCAAATAGATATTCCTGAAAACAAAAAAACTACCTGTGATGTATATGCCCGTGCAAGAATAAGATATGACGAAGTCCTGCAATCGATTCATATCATTCAATCATTGATTGAATTGCCAGTTGAAACCCAGTGTGTAAATGATAGTAACTATAACCTGCCCGCTTCTTCTTTTGTGGTAACCCTGAATGAGGCATGGCGGGGTGAAGTCTCCCATGTTATGTTGACGGATAAAGAAGGCAAAATGCTTCGATACAAAGTCAAGGACCCGTCTTTTCACAATTGGAATGGACTTGCAATGTCTTTGAGGAATACAGGAATATCGGATTTTCCTTTAAATAATAAAAGTTTCAACCTTTCTTATTGTGGGTTTGATCTTTGATAAGAAAAAATGAAAAACAATATTTTTTTAAACATTAAGTGAAATTAAAAAATGATAAAGAGAGTCTTAAATGCTCAATACACTTAAAAATAGATTTGAACAGGGTTATAGAACATGTAGCTATCCTAAAGAAAAACCTGCTGTATTTTCTCGCTATCGTGGAAAACCCATCATACAAAAAGATGTTTCCAATGACATAGTAGACGCGTGTGCAAACTCCTGCCCTCAAGATGCCATTGATATCGGTTCAAAAAAAATTGATATGGGGCGATGTGTATTCTGCGGGACGTGTGAACGCATTTCCAATGGAAAATTCGTTACCTTCACCGGCGATTTTGAAATTTCCACTTCCAAAAAAGAACACCTGCTGACAGACGGAGATCTCCCAGCCCTTGCGCAGCACTCAAAACAGCATTTTAAAAAATTATTTGGCCGATCTTTACAACTCAGGCAGGTATCAGCGGCTGGCTGCAATGCCTGCGAGGCGGATTTAAACGTATTGGCAACCCCATTTTTTGACCTGGCTCGATTCGGTATAAACTTTGTTGCCTCCCCCCGCCATGCAGATGGCATTGTGGTTACCGGACCTGTATCCAGAAATATGAAAACAGCACTATTGCAGACATATGAAGCTGTCCCTGATCCAAAAGTTGTCATTGCCGTGGGAAGCTGCACCATAACAGGCGGGCCTTTTTTGGGAAGTCCTGAAATAACTGAGGGTCTGGACACCCTTTTGCCTGTGGATCTGTTTATACCCGGCTGCCCTCCGCATCCGCTTACCAACCTTCATGCCCTGTTGACATTTTTTAAGTTGTAGGAATTATATCTCAGCGTTGATCAGCTTGAGTTTTCTCCATAGAGCGGCACGGCTTATACCTAAAAGTTCGGAAGCTTTTGATTTGTTGCCCTTGGTGATTTCTATCACTTTGAGGATGTGATTTCGTTCCATTTCATTAAGCGTAAGAAGTTGTTGATTTTCAATCAAAGGACCAGTCGGTACTTTTTCTCTAAACCGGTCAGGAAGATGCTGGAGTTCTATCGTTGTATTATCTGCAAGTATTACAGCTCTTTCAATGAGATGTTTCAGCTCTCGAACATTACCGGGAAAGGGATAAGACATAAAGATGGAAAGAACTTCATCAGAAATAGATTCGATATTTTTTTTAAATTCTTTATTTAATTTGTTTAAAAAATAGCTGCATAAAGGGGAAATATCATCCCTGCGTTCTTTCAGGGATGGCACTAATAAATCAATGGCATTAAGCCTGTGATATAAATTCTCATTGAATTTCCCTTGTTCAACCCTCTTTTTAAGATCTTGATGAGTTGCAACAATAAAACGAATGTCCATGGAGGCATCACCAGCATTTGTGGACCTGGTAGCAGCCTTGTTCTCTATTATTTTCATCATTTCACGTTGCGTTTGCCCGGGCATCGTTTCAAAATGATCCAACAGGATGGTCCCGACAAACCCCTTTCCCATTGCCCCGTTTTTTTTTTAAACTGCGGTTATACTCAGGTTCCTTTATGGAACCCAAGAGCTCATTGAAATGGAAATCATTGCTGAAACAACCGCAGCTAAATGCCAGGAACCGTTGGTCTTTTCGATGACTCAGTGCATGGATGGCCCTGGCAGCCAATTCTTTACCAGTACCTGTTTCTCCTTGAATGATGATTGTACAGTCCAGTCCGGAAAGTCGTTCAATATTTTTTCGGAATCGTTGCATCTCAGGTGTTTCACCAATGATTTTTGGTAGATCACCAAAACTTCTGCCAATCGAATCAACATTGCCTCTTGGAGCTTGCTGTTCAATGCTCTTCTCGTAATGATCACTCAAAATTTCAATCTGACTGGGATTAAAATCTTTTTTTAAATAGTCAGTTCTGGATTGAGAAGCAGTGGTTGAAGATGAGGGCTTAAGGACGACTGCATTACCCTGGGTGTTAACTTGTTTTATCAAATCCCAGAGATCCCCCATTGAATCCTTTTCAAAATACCCGGAACCAAGAGCTTCTGTTTCCTGTCGGGTCTTTTCGCTTCCATAACCAGTCAAAAGGACTGTCTTAAGGTCAGGGATGATCTCTTTTAATTTGACGATGGTTATCAAGCCATCCATATCCGGCATTTTTAAATCAACAATAGCCATATCCACCTGAGTTTTTGAAGCGATTTCAATCGCCCTGGTGCCAGATGAAGCTTTTGTGACCTCAAATCCCATAAGCATCAGACGTTGCGCCATGGAATCCAAAAGCCTTTCTTCATCATCAACAAGTAGAATTTTTTTTACAGAATTGGTCATTTAGTCTTTTTTTTGGAACCTTCAATTTTTAATGCATCGTTATGATCGCCGCCTTCTGCCATCCCAGCCGCAGCCATTGTTGTTTCGAGGTTTTTAAGAATTTTACGAAAAAAGCCCCAGAAGCTTCCCATGTCTTCTTTTTCAAAGTAGGAAGAGTTAAGGGCTTCGGTGGCCTCTTTGAGCTTTTCATCCCCATGGCCAGTCAATAACATTGTCTTTATGGCCGGGTCAATCTTTTTCAACTGTGTAATAAGGACCAACCCATCCATATCAGGCATTCTCTGATCAATGATTGCCAGATGTATCCGGTTGCTTTCCATAATTTCCAGCGCTTCTTTCCCATTCAATGCTGTTAAGGGATCATGGCCTTTTAATCTTATTCTTTCTGCCAGGGTATTGAGAAACTTTGGATTATCATCCACCAACAAAATATTAATTTTCCCCAGTGAAAGATTGGCCAGAAAATTCCAGAAGCCTGAAATATCTTCTTTATCAAAATAAGCAGAATTGAGTGCTTCAGTGGCTTTTTTGAGTTTTTCGTCTCCGTGGCCTGTCAACAGCAGTGTTTTAATGTCTGGTTTAATTGCCTTGAGCTTAGTGATGACCACCAGACCTTCCATTCCGGGCATCTGCTGATCCACCACTGCAATATGAATCGTTTGTTTGGATGCGATCTCCAGGGCCTGTTCTCCATTGGTTGCTGTTAATACGTTGTAATCTCTTAATGTAGCTCTTTGGGCCATGGAATTAAGAAATTTTTCATTGTCATCCACCAGCAACATGGTTAATTTTTCATTTTTCATAATTCACCTTTTAAATTGTTCTGTCTTTATGGGGTTTTACAAAATCATTCAGGAAATAAAGCAATCGTGTTTAATGACCACCACTTCCCAGAAGTCCTGAAGCTGCAAGGGACAAAACCAGAATTTCTAAAAAGGCTATCCCGGCATAGATCCAGTCTTTTTTTGCAAGATATCCTTTTAATAGAACCAAATAGCAAACAACAGTCATCAAAGCAAGAAATGCAAATCCTATATAATTCAAAAAATCCCCTGTTGACAATAATTTCAACCATCCCCATCCACGGGGTGAATGGGTAATCTCCAAATATTCGTTCACGCCCTTGTCCCAGTTTGCCGTAACCAAAGAAATATCCACATGGGAAGGCATGAGTCCTGAAAGATAAATAGCATAGGTTATAAACAATATCGCAATACCGATCCATACACCAATCACCAGTATGTTGGCATAAATGACCTGTTCTTTTGAAGGTCTTGATGCAAAATTAGCTTGTGCATTCATATTATTATTTTACTCCTAAATTAAGTTCATGTATATTCATAATGCATCATCCCAATATTCCAAGGCCCAGACCTTTGTCCATGGCCTTAAGTCCTGCAAACAACAAAACAACAATGACAAAATAACGAATCATCTTAGGCTTGGCAATGGCAAGAAGCTTCACTCCTAACAATGAGCCGAGCATTAAACCGACAATGGAAGGAACTCCGATCAGGGGAATGACACATCCCCGGTTCATATAAATCCAGCCGGCCGATGTATCAGTAATGGATAGCAAAAACTTGCTTGTGGCTACGGAAATTTTTAGGGGCGCGCCCATCATCAGGTTGAGTACTGGGACATTGGCCCATCCGGCTCCCAATCCAAACATTCCTGCCACAAGTCCTATCAGAACGAACATGAACATGCTTAATACTGTTCGGTGAGTTGTCCATTCCACATTTTCCCGGCCTCCCTCATCCCAATAGACACCGCCTAATCCCAATGCATGACTAATGGCATCCTGTTTGGTCACGATTGGTTTTTCAGAATTTTTAGAGAAAATAAGCAAGGCGGCAATGCCCACAATGGTTGCTCCAAGGCAGACCTGAATAATATCTGGATTCAGTGCAGACAAATATAAGCCAAGCATGGCACCGATTATGGAAAAAGTTGATGCAATTAAGGCTACTGGCAGGGCAAGACGAAGGTTTGCAAGGTTCCGGCGAAGCAGGCCCGGGCCTGCGGCCAGGGCTCCGGCAAGGGCAACCATCAGACCGACCCCTCTGACAAAGTCAATATGAAACGGGAAAAAACCGCTGACAAGTGGAACATATAAAACCCCTCCGCCAACACCGGCCATTACTGCCAATATGCCAAGGATGAAACAAAAAACAAATAAAACGATCGGCCAAAACCACCATGGCTTATCTCCACCGCCCAATAGGGATTGTTCTGCCGCAAAAGCACCAACCGGACAACTAAATACCAGAATCATCGCCGTGACAAGCAATCGGTTTATCGTTTTTGTTAAATTGTTCAACATTTAATCAGTCTCCTAAATTTATTGTTTACAAATGAAACTTAATTCAATATATTGGTCTATAAAGTATAATTATTAAACAGTCAATAAAAAAGATTTCATTATGAAACACATTGATGTCCTGATTATAGATGATGAAAAAAAATTTGCCACCATGCTGTCCAGGCGAATTGAGTTGCGCGGGTACAGCTCGCAAGTTTGCTATGACGGCCGGACAGCCCTCCAATGGATGGAAAAGCATGGCAATTGCGTTACGCTTATTCTACTTGACCTTCAATTGCCGGATATATACGGTACAAAAGTATTGACTGGTATAAAAGAGATAAATCCGGTAATTCCTGTGATCATTCTGACCGGGCATGGGACTGAACAGGATCGACAGCAATGCGATAAACTTGGGGCGTACATGTTTATTCATAAACCGCTTAAAATAGACAAACTCATGATCATCCTGGAGCAGATCAGGGAGACATCCAAATGAGAGAAAAGTTTATATCCTCCTTGAAAAGCTTTTGGCCGGAGTTTCATAAACGCAAACAAAATATTCATTTGGATCCTTTTTACACCTTCAAGGATTATTGGTACCTCTGGACAATGAGCATTTTTATTTTAGCTGTAACAGCATTGATTCCCCTATGCATTGTGACACTCATACACTATCAGCTGATTCAAAAATCTGTTGATTCTGAATTAAACCTTCGTACAGAGCGATTAACTTCCAACGCAAAAAGGTCTATTGCTTTTTTTATGGAAGAACGATTGAATGCATTGATATTTACCGTCGATGAGATGGGATATGAGCAGTTAGCTGACAATGAAAAACTTGCTGAAATTTTAAAAAATTTAAAACATGGATTTGGGGGGCTCTCTGACTTGAGTGTCTTTGATATGGATGGTAATCAGGTTGCCTATGCCGGCCCGTTTAATCTTAAAGGGAAAAATTACAAATCCCAGCCATGGTTTGCTCAAGGTCTTAAAAACAAATATTTTATCAGCGAAGTATTTACCGGATACAGAGAGGTGCCCCATATTATCATCGCTGTCAGATCCGTCAAGAAGGATGGATCTATTTTCATCCTGAGGGCCACACTGGACACAGAACGTCTGATGCAAACCCTTTCTTCCTATAAAATAGGAAGCCATGTCGATATTTTCCTTGTCAATCACAAAGGTGTTTTACAAACGCCCTCGATTCATTACGGGAATATATTTATCCAAACAGATTTGGAAATTCTTACTTATTCCATGCGAACCGAAGTGAACATGGCAACCTGTCAGGGGCACCCGGTTATTTCAGGCCATTCGTTTATATCCACAGATACATTGACAACTCCATTTATCATAGTGGTAAATAAACACAAGGCTGACTTGATGCAGGGTTGGCTGGAATTTCGTCAAAATATCAACTGGACAGTGGGCATCAGTATTTTTATTATTGTTATTGTCATTACTTTTGCATCCACATTCATGATTAATAAACTTTACCATGTAGACAAGGCAAAGGCAGAAACCATGCTGCAGATGGAACAAAATCAGCAATTAGCTTCCATTGGCCAGCTTGCGGCAGGTGTTGCCCATGAGATAAACAATCCCCTGGCCGTGATCAATCAGACCGCAGGCTATGTCAAGGATCTTTTCAGTTTCAAGGAGGAACCTCGAAATGATGCGGAAATTGTCGAGAATATCGATTCTATCCTTGATGCGGTTGACCGGTGTGCCACCATCACCAAACAACTTCTTGGATTTGTAAGACAATTTGACATTAAAATTAAAAAAGTCAGTTTGCAAAAAATAGTCTCCGAGGTACTGAGCTTTCATAAAAAAGAGGCAGAATACAGGGGAATAAATGTTACTGTCTCTATCCCTGATACTATTCCAGACATGGAAACTGACAGTGGTAAACTTCAACAAATTCTTGTCAATCTGATCAATAATGCTTTCCAGGCTGTTGATGAAGGCTGCTGTCTGGATATTATCGGTTCTCAACTCGATAAGGAAACCATTGAGATTGTTATCCAGGATACTGGGTGTGGTATTCCTGATGAGAACTTAGCAAAAATCCATGAACCGTTTTTTAGTACAAAACAGGAAAAAATGGGGACCGGGCTTGGCCTTTCTATAACTTATGGACTGGTCAGAAAACTGGGGGGAAATATATCCGTTCACAGCACTGAAGGTATCGGGACCTCTTTTACAATTACGTTGCCCGTCAAAATTTCGGAAAGGGAGTTAGCATGAAAGTTATTCTCGTAGATGATGAACAAAAATTTATCACCATGCTGGCAAAAAGACTGGCAATGAGGGGGATTCAAGCAGATATAGCTTTTACTGGTGATGAAGCCATTAAAAAAAATAGTAATACTATTTATGATGTTGCTGTGCTGGATATCAAAATGCCTGGCATTAGCGGTATTCAATTAAAAAACAAACTGAGTGATATGTACCCGGACTTAAAATTTATTTTTGTGACCGGGCACGGGGCTGTGAGCCAATCAGAGGAAGATCTTATCGAAAAGGATGTATATCTGTCCAAACCCCTGGATATTGAATTTTTGATTAAAAAAATAAACGAAATTACCAAAATACCAAAACCGTATAACAAATAATGGATCCTTTCATGGAACAAACTCTTGGACCATCAACACCGCAACCTATAGGAGAGAAGAATGAATGATGCTATTAATTTTATGAATATGGAAGGGTTAAAATTTTTTGGAAGAGTAAATGCAAGTATTTCCCATGAATTAAAAAATATTCTAGCCATAATCTCTGAAACAGCCGGGTTTTCAAATGATTTAACGGATCTGGCAAAAAAAGGCAAAGTCCTTGATCTATCACTGATTGAAAGCTGCAATGATAGTATTGCAGAGGAGATTCAACGCGGGTTTACGACCATAAAACAAATGAACAGATTCGCTCACAGTGCAGATGTCCCAATTAAAGATATCGATCTTTTGGAAACCCTGGATCTTACTATAAAATTATCAAGCTTCCTAAGTTTTGCAAGCCATGTTCGAATAACCAATCCAGGCAAGGAAATTAAATCTGTTTTAACCTGTCCTTTTCTTATGCAAAACCTTATATACCAAATTTTATGTTTTACATATGAATCTGTAGGTCCGGATGGAGAGGTCCATTTGCAAATTGATTCAGAAGAAAATGGTGGTATACACCTTGTTTTTTCAAGTTCGTTTGAACTGGTTCTGGAAGGTTTTCCAAACCAGAATATTCAAAAAGCAGCAGATATTCTTGGTGTAGAATTTAATATAAACACCTCGTCCATCGAGCTCGATATTTGGATTCCCTACGTCAGTGATAAAATTAATTTACTTTCAGAAGAACTATAAATGAATTTATATGCGGGTGCTCTAAAAATTATGAAGCTGATCCCATGAATTACAAGCTAATTTGATATCCCTTTAAATAGATGATTAAAACAAAAGGAGGACATTATGGACAACAGAGAAAAGATCCATCTTCTTGTGGTTGACGATGAAGTAAAGTTTTTAAAAACTATAACAGACCGACTGAAGTTGAAATTTTTTGAAATAACATCGGCTACAAACGGAGAAGAGGCCATATCGGCTGCAAAAAAAGGGCAATTTGACGTTGCTGTCATTGACCTGCAGATGCCTGGGATCGATGGCGTTCAAGTTCTTGAAATGCTCAAAAAGAACCATGAATATCTGGAAGTCCTTATTCTGTCAGGCCATGCCACCATCGAATCCGCTGTGAACTGTACAAAACTTGGCGCTTTCAAAATTCTTGAAAAGCCCTGTGACTTTAACAAACTTGTTGAGGCCATAAAAGAAGCTTATGAAACACGACTGAAAAAAAAATTTGAACATGATCAATTAAGGATCAAGGAGATTGAGGCATTAGCAATGGGCCAATCTCCTTTAGGAATACTGAAGGCACTGGCCAAAATGGATAAATAGGGAAATAAATCCCTTGCCTAGATTGACTGTTTACCAACCTTCATGCCCTGGTGACATTTTTTAAATAATGCATGGTCGAAACCTATAAGTTTTTTCCTGAGAATCCATTAAAGCGACCATTGAAATCATTGATGTGGAAATGGGCAAATAGCCTGAGTGTTTGACGGTAGGCAAAACACCCCGTGAAGGGTGCATAAATTGCTGTCAAAGATAGATTCTATAAGGGTTAGCAAGATAGAGGGTCCATGGTTTCCAAGGAAGCAGATGGCCTGTTCCATAAATTTATGGGACAGGTAGTGTCAATTTTTAAAAATCTCCCTAAACCACTGAAATAGCAGTCTTTTTTGAATAATGATCTGATTTTATTAACCGACATTCCTTCAATAGTTCAAACTCAGGCCAAAGATGAAC
>JAHJDU010000400.1 GCA_018812385.1 Pseudomonadota bacterium | reverse complement strand
TTTTCATTAATGGAAATATTTGCTTTAAAAATAAATTCACCGGAAAAATACTCAACATCTTTTGAAAATACCCCATTGTCTTCAATTGGTGAATAACAGTCCAGTCCATATTTTTCACCCACGATATGATCGTCCGTGCCATGTCCCGGCGCTGTATGAACACAGCCGGTACCGGCTTCAAGGGTTACATGGTCTCCTAAAATAATCAGTGAATCCCTGTCATAGATCGGATGTTTGCATTTTTTATTTTCAAGATCCTTTGCGGCAATTTCTTTAAGAATCCTATAGTTTTCAAATCCAAAGGTTTTCATTACCTTGTCAGCCAGATCCCTGGCAACAATTAAAACTCCATGATTTTCCGTTTTTACTGCCACATAGACAAAATCCGGATGAAGACAGATTCCTAAATTGGCCGGAATGGTCCAGGGTGTGGTGGTCCAGATCACAACAAATATGTCGTCTGTAACACCTGGCAAAAGTTCTGACAAATCATCTTTTACCGGAAACTTCACAAAAATGGAGGGAGAGGTATGGTCATGATATTCAATCTCAGCTTCTGCAAGGGCTGTCTGGCAACTGCAACACCAGTAAATGGGTTTTTTACCTAAAAACATATCCCCGGCCAGGGCAAACTCTCCACACTCTTTGGCAATCCTGGCTTCATAGGGATAATTCATTGTCAAATAAGGATTGTCCCATTCCCCCATAACGCCAAAACGTTTGAATTCCTCTTTTTGGATTTCAACAAATTCTGCAGCATAAGCTCTGCATGCTCGTCTGACCTGAACATCGGTCATTTCTTGTTTCTTTTTACCAAGCTTTTTATCTACATTGTGTTCAATGGGAAGTCCGTGACAATCCCAGCCAGGAACATAGGGAGCATTAAATCCAGCCATTTGCCTGGATCGAACAATAATATCCTTTAAAATTTTATTGATGGCATGTCCCATGTGCAGATGACCGTTTGCATAGGGAGGTCCATCGTGGAGAATAAAGGTTTTTTTGTCTTTAGACTGTTCCCTTAATTTCTCATAAATCTTTTTTTCTTCCCATTCTTTTAACTGCTGGGGTTCACGTTGCGGCAGATTGGCCTTCATAGCAAATTTTGTTGAGGGCAGATTCAAGGTTTTTTTATAATCCATTGTTCCTCCGGTATTCGGATCAGTTGACATTCAATAGTTGAACTTGTCTTTGTAAGGCTAAACCGGTAAAATGTCAAGAAATAACAAATATTATCGATGAATGAGAGGCTTTCGTATTATGAAAAATAAGTATCTATGCGTAATTTTTATTTGTTTGCTAATGGTGATAAATATTTCCGGCAGCCATGCCCAGACTGTTCCATCTGATGAAATCAGCATTACCATTCCTCATACTGTTATCACCAATATGATTAAAGCTGCCTTGCCGCTGAACCTTGAAAAAGGGCATTATTTTAAAGGGTCCTTGTTGATCCAAGCCATAAATCACCTTAAAATCGGCTCGGATAAGGTGGAATTTGAAATGAATATCAAAGGGGAAAATATTAAGTTTGAAACCAAATTGGGTAATCAGGCCCTGTTGATGGACATCGGGAACCTCAATGCCGATGTCAGTTGCAGCGTTTCTTTGCGCTATGATGCACCAAAACAGTTTTTGTATATTACGCCTTATATTTTGCAAATACCGAATGAAAACAAAACAGATAAAATGGCAGCCAACCTTCTGCAGTTGCTATCGCTTGGCAACGGCATCGAATACCCCATTGAAATTCAAAAATTTCAACCCTTTATCACCAAAATAGGCAGTGAGCAATTCAATATTGATATAGATATTACAAATATCTACACTGAAAATGATAAGATCTTTATCAGCGGTCAGCCAAAACTAAAAAAAGTAAAACCACCGGCCCCAAAGGGGAAAAAGTCTGAATGATTCCAATCAATGTACTCATTCAATGGGGCAGAATTGGGACATTAGCTTTTCAAACTCATCAGAATACAATTTAACACCCCGGACATACATGTCATCGTGGTTATACCGTTTAAAGGCATATTCTCTACCCTGTTCCTTGTATTTATGACGTTTCAGATATGTGGCAACGGAAAAAATTGAATCTGGAACAGTGTTTAAATCGATGAGGCCATCCCCGTCCCCATCAACTGCATAAGACATGGAAGCGGGCATAAACTGTGGAATACCTATTGCGCCTGCCCAGGATCCTTTTACAATCCTTGGATCAAAACCGGTATGTTTCGCCTGTATCAACAATTGAGACAAGTTATCAAGAGCTCGTTTTTTTATTTTTTGAAGTCTTTTAAGAGCAGTGGCTCTATCCATGGCCCCTTGTTTTTGATAATCGCCTTTTTGAAAAAGTTCAAATTCAACTTCATCAATATGAAAATATTGATTGCTGAATATCTTGAATATATCATATTTGCCCCTGTACATTCCAAGCCGGGACTCCCAGTTTAAAATGGCGATAATATCGTTTGCTTGAACTCCAGTCTCTTTTTGTGCTTTTAAAAAATGTGCTTTGTATTTTTCGAAAAATACTTTCCCATTATTCAAGGTCTCTTGATTTACCAATAAAGGAACCGCGTCCTTATGCTGTTTGTTCTGGGTTTTAACTGAAACGGGAGATGCCAAAAAAACAAGTTTATCCAGATATTCCCCCTGTAAAAGGATATTTGATGTATCTAATAACAGATCATCAAATTCTTCCTTTGAATAATACATTTTAACTTTATTATATAAATTTAAGTATTTAGCAGGATATTCTTTTTCCAGATTTATTGATGTTTTTTTGTAGATTAAATCTGATAAGTTAAAATCTATTATTTCTTCATCCGGATTGGAT
>JAHJDU010000399.1 GCA_018812385.1 Pseudomonadota bacterium | reverse complement strand
ATTTTACCTCTGAATCCTGTAGTACTTTTCCCGCCTGTTTGGTTCTTCCGTAAAGCAGACCAATCAGGGCGCCCAAAATTACAAACGATAGGCTCCAGGATAGCATTTTTTGAGAGAAAGCCAACACCGTTTCAAAAAGGATAATGTCCAATACTGAATGGCCATGGACCCACAAAGGTTCTTTCATAAAGTGGTTGATAATCATCACAAAGGGATGAAAAATAAAACCGCTGATAAATGCCCCTGTCAGGACCCATTTCCATATAATTTTCGATCTCATAGAAATTTCCTTTTCCAATTATAATTTTACCCTTTTTATATGGAAGAGTTTTTAAATGTTATTATCTCAAAACATTACAAACGGTCAAACCTTTTGGTAAGAATATCGATTTGGAGTGTAATTTGAATTCTGCTGATTTCTATTATCCATGTATTGGCCGCCACCCATCATACCTCCACCCATGCCTTGACCACCGATGAAAGGCAGCCCGTCTGGTCGGCCTTGTACCCGGGGCAGCTAAAACTCCCCCGGGTACAACCTGTCATTTATTAGCAGCCGCTATATCCGCCACCCATGCCCCTGAAATTTCCAATATTTTTATCGGAAAATAGTTTCTGCATGGTAGTCATGTGATTAAACCTTTCTTTTTCAAACTGAGAGGAAAGATCAAACAATTCCTTTTGAAGGGTCTCGATCTTTGCCTGATCCTTTTCAGATTTTGCATATTCCTTATTCAGTTCAAGCTGTTTTTGATAACTTTGTTCCCTGACTTCCTTAGTTGAAGAAAAAAAGTTATTCATCTGGTCCAGCATTTTTTGCTGATCTTCGGCAGAAAGGCCTTCCATCATGTAACCATTACCCATCATGCCATAGCCCATCTGATTGCCATAGCCCTTCTGGTAGCTGTTCATCATGCCGTACCCGCCTCCCATATGGTATCCGCCACCCATGTAAGCAAACGCCTGTGAGGCAATAATTCCTGCGATAAGAATAAATGATGCAACAAATATTGTTTTCTTGGTGATAAGTTTTTTCATTTTAAACTCCTTTGTTATGGTTAAAAAAAACTTCTTTCATAAACTCTGACAATAGCTATTTCAACAAGTGTGCCAATGTTATCAACCAATTGAAATCACGAGGTATTTGTATGTTTGGAGGTTTCATGGATAATTTTCACATTTGCCAAAGTGGATATATTTTATCCAAAGGGTGGATAAGAATAAACCAGGGTGGTAAAAACATCATCCAGCCCATACCTGTTCCCATCATATGATACCCCTCAACCATTGTCCCCCGATCCGGCCAGTTCGCAAAAGATGTATCAGAACTCAAAATTAAAAATGAAAGGACGGCGAAAAATTTTATCGTAAAATTATTTTTAATCATGTGCACCTCCTGAAACAAGAACCCCGGTGGCTCCTGACCACCAAGGTCCTTATAATTTTTAATCACAACATTGAGGTTTGCCGTTGGTAACCTTGTTCAGGCGTTTAAGATAGTTATTCCACCATCTTTTCAGAAAAAAGGAACTCTTTTTCTGATAGGCTTCAGGTGCTTTCTCAAATTCCTCACGACAGTGCTGCGCACAAAAATAATATGTCTGATTGTTCCAGGTAGCAGTGATTGCATTATTTTCAGTGGAGACATCCATTCCACATACAGGATCTTTATGGTTTGCTTTTTTGTTTTTGTGTAAATGATTCATGATTAATCCTCTTTAATTATAAGTTGCTTTTATATATTAACAAAGCAAAACATGTGCCATTACTGGCAACAGTTCGATATTATTGGATATATTATATTTTAAGAAAAAACTACTTTTCTTGACGTGGATAAAAATGAGCCAGTTGGATGAATAAAAATGAGCCGGAGCGGAACAGTATTACTGCATCATAAAAATAATATCTGACATTTTTTATGCATCAGGTGGGTCAAATGATGGTGGGAAATTGTCAGAAGATGAATCCCTGATTAAAATGGTATCAAATAAAATACCGGACAGGTTGAAAATCTTACAGCCATTTGATATTATAAGCCCCAAACTTTCCCTGAAAAATTATTTTTTGATAAATTCCGGAAAAAAATAAACAAGGTTTATCTTGATAAGACAAAAAAAAATGGATAGGTTAACAGCTTAATAAACATAATCAAAAACAAGGATGATATCGTGTTTGCTGAAACTATAACCTACCCGGCTGCTCTTCTTGCAGGACTGCTGTCTTTTCTTTCTCCCTGTATTCTGCCGTTGATACCGGCATATTTCTCTTTTATTACGGGATT
>JAHJDU010000398.1 GCA_018812385.1 Pseudomonadota bacterium | reverse complement strand
GGGTATCTTTACTTTAGTGACTACTTTTCCCCCTGATCTAATGTATCCTTTATCGTGGGAGCTTTTTCTCTTCTTTATCTCAGGATTTAATTTACTGATTATCTTATTTCGAATGTCTTTTTCTGAATAGTCGTTTATTGGCATTTTCTTATCAGCAGATTTAAGGTTTTCTTCCAGCCTTTAGGAGTTTCTCCTAACTCTTCATCTTCCATCTCATTTAAATCGTCAAAAAGATCAAGTAATTCCAATTTTAGATTATTTATTGAATCCATCTCATTAGAACCTTCCCCGTATAGCTCTAAATCTGGAATTAATGAAATCACTTCATCTTTATATATTTTTACAATCACATCTATGGGTATTTTTACTTCATACTCACTTGATGCGAGGTTATAAATTTTAGATTGAGTGACGTTGGGTTTATCATCAGCCAATAATTCTTTGGAAATCTGTGTCACTATATTTTTTAATTCTCGAATTTCTTGTGTTAAAGCACTAATTTTTTGGTTTTTAATTTGATCTTTATACAGGTTTACATATTGCAAAGCATAATCGCTCCAAGTTTCGGAACTAGAATCTATAGCTGATCTCTGTTCAGTATTTTCAGGCATTGAAACAGTTACAGATTCTTTATGTTTCTTTTCTTGTCGAAACTGATCTAAAACCAATAAAGTACTTGTTGGACTGCTTCCAGTATCTTTGATCCAGGATTCAGACATTTTGATCCTTTAAATTGATCTTTTCAGTTAATTCCTTAGTATGCTTTTTTGCCTCATCCCATTTGTTAAACAGATCAGTGATTTTTGAAGTATCATCATCTGCGGTTATATTGACATTAAAATTATAAGATAACTGAATCGTTTCTTCTGTGGTTTGGGGTGTTGTAAGTTTTACTGGCTTAGCATCAAGGCGGAACCTAGCATCTATGAAATTTTGGCTAAAGTACCCGCCGAACCGTACATTTTTTGCTTCCAATCCGTCAAATAACTTTGAGCTCTCATTACAAAACAATGAACGGCTTAATCTGTTAATATCCTTATCTGCAGGAGTCACATTATAAATAAAATTTAACCCAGCAGCAGAGAACGGCGTATGGGGTAATGTTTCAATTAACTTACCAATTTTTGATAAAATTAATTTTTTAGCATCATTGTCGTACGTCGGGTTGATTGAAAATTGCAGTCTGTTAGGAACTATACTCACTATAAAATCATCAGTTCTTGTCTCAAAATGTATCGGAGAGTTGGAACATCCTTGTAATTCTTCTTCCGTAAATATTTTATGTTTATATAACCAGATGCTGTTCATTATAGTGAGGTTGAAATCATTAGCAATAATAACCACATTGCTATCTCTAAGTTCTATCGTATGGTTCATTCTTATTTTACCTCAGTAGGCGCTAATCTATAAGTATTCATGTCACGAAGATAATTATCATTGAACAAAATTCAAATCTCAAAAGTTATTAACAATAAGTTAGTTTCAATAACTATTTATTTATATAAGCTTTTTGGTTTTATTATGATAATAGTTTTATAAAAGCAAGAAAATTCTATTAATCTTAAGAATCTAATTCTAAGGCATCATTGAAAGTAATCAACCTTTCTTTCATCGTATTCAAATTATAACTCTGTTCTCATCAGTCCCTTATTGCATTTTTGAAATTTCTTTTCAAATCGTTTTATAAAACTCAGTTTCATTCAACTGGTGCTCTTTTTACTTGGCACTCCAAAAACATTTTTGTTCAAATCCTGGAACCGATTTTCAAAATTATGATGAATATATTTGGATTTGAACAATTTTGTAAATTCCGGTATTTTTGAAAAGTAATTGTCTGTGCCTTGTTCAAGCCGTGTTTTACAGATGCTTTGTAACCTTTGAGGAAATGTCGGTTAATAAAATCAGATCATTAAGCAAAAAAATATCCCTTTCAATGGCTTAGGGAGATTTTTGAAAATCTATTCTACCTGTCCCATAAATTTATGGAACAGGTCCTTTTCCAGCTCAGGACAACAGACCCAGTTCCTTGCTCCGCCTTATAGAATCTGAACAAGATCTCTTGTCCTCCTTGATATTCCCTGTAACATCAGGTAATCTTGTTTTATTGTCTGAACCCTTCAACCTGAAACAGGAGAAAGAACATGGACAAATCAAACACTTTAACCATATTAAAAAATGCGTTCCTCATGGAAAGAAAAGGCAAAAGCCTTTACGAGAAAGCCATGGATCATGCAAAAGATGATGCGGTCAAAGCCTTTTTCAAAGATCTTGCTGATGATGAACAAGAACATATGAATATTCTTGAAAAACAGTTTAAAGCCTATATGAAAAGCGGCAAATTCATGGCCGGCGGTTTTGAGAATGACGGCGGAGCTGTAACTGCACCGGATATTCTTGATGAAACCTTAAAAGACAAGATCAATGCCGCAGGCTTTGAGGCCACGGCCATTACCGCGGCTATCAGTTTTGAGGAAAAGGCTGTTAAGATGTACGCCCAGAGGGCGCAAGAAGCCACTGATCCGGAAGAAAAAAAAATGTACCACTGGCTTTCAGTCTGGGAAAAAACCCATTTGAAAAAGTTGATGGCCCTTGAAGCATCCCTTATTGAAAGCGTCTGGCACGACAACAACTTCTGGCCGTTCTAAATTCGTTTGGAAACCTTTGCCATTTCTACTATTGGCAAGGGTTCAAACGGTTTCCCTGGTATCATGTTTAAAATTTTCTGGGGCATACCGCGGTATAATAACCGGACGGTTACCATGGCATCTTTTTGGGGCATCCAGGGAAGATCTATTGTTTCGGTGATGCTCTGTTTTGCCTTTATACGGTTATCTTTGAGAACCTGTCTTGCCTTGGCAATATTGATGACTTCATTTCCTTTTTCATCCCCAAAAACTGTCTTGAAAATGATGACATCTGCAGGCAATTCATGTTTGTCGTTTAGGACACCGGTTTGAAAGCTTGCATCCTTATCCTGGATAGTAATTTCAAGCCATACCTGGCGAAGATCACCAACCCCTGTAGGGATCGAATGCCCGGCACCCGTATTGGCCACGGTGATAATCAACTTTTTTTGCTTGATCAAGGACGTATCAACTAAGAGGGTTGCAGCATTTTGAAGCCTCTCAATAGCCATCTGATCTTTATCTTGCCTGTCAAACTTTCCAGGAACCGATGAATTGCCTCCCACAAAATAATGGGTAAAAATATGGGCTCTTTCATCACTGCCATCCGTTGCTGCACCCGGATTTTCAGGCCGCAGGGTGGATCCTGTGGCTGGGATACCCGGTCTCTGGTACATGTGGCAGCCTTGACATTCAATTCTTTTGGCAGGATCTTTTGAATTGTAAGGACTGTTCTGCCATTCCGTGTAAGTGGTTTCAAGGTCCGTTCCAAACGCCACATGCTTTACATCATGGCAGGTTCCGCAAATCTGTGATTCAGTATGCAGTTTTGAGTATTGGGCTTCATGAAAATCAGGAATTGAATCATCAAAAGGGCCATATTTTATTCCTGGTTCATCTTCGCCCTGACCCGGCTTCAGCACAAGGCCATTATTATACATCTGGTTTATTGTAACAGCTGAATGGCAGTAATCGCACTGGATCCCATGGGTAGCAATCTCAGGTGTTTTAGATAAATCATCTGAAAGCTTTTCTGGGAATCCGGTTAGATACCCGATCGGTGTATGACATTTTACACAGGATTCAGCCTCTTGAATTTCTCCCTCATTTATCAGGCCTTTTCGAAGAAATTGTGCCACCCTTAAATAAACAGGATCTTTATGGGAAAGGTTATGCATTGAGTTTTCCCATTGTTCAAAAATTTCGCCATGACATCCGCTACAGATCTCAGGCGAGATAAATTGGTCAATATGAATTTTCTCCTGGGATGATGCAACAGCTATTGCAGCAAACAGAATGACAACTCCGGAAGCCCAGCCCAAGAATATTTTAAGCAATCTTTTGAAATTCAACATTTTCTCCCCTTATTGAATAAGCCCCTTGGGATATTCTTTTGTTTCTCCCTCCAACGTGAGGACCGTCCAGTTCCCATTTTCTTCTTTTGCCGTGACCAGGCAGTCAAGCCTTGTTCCGTCATTAAATTTAATAAAACAAACACGTGATTCATTTAAGGTATTTACCTGGACAAATTTTTTGTCCTTTGCAATTTGCCGAAAAATCTCAGCCGCCTTTTCAATGGCAATGATCTTGTTATATTCATCTTCATCTATTTTCTTAATTTGCTGTCTTAATGCATTGATCTGTTGTTTCTGGTCTGCCATCTTAGCAATAATGTTTTCCATTTCTGTTTTATTATCAGATGGTATGGAAACAAGAATCTGTTTATGCAACTCCATATCCGTTTCAATAAAATTAATTTTTTGTAACAATCCTTTTATTTCTGCACTCATATATCTCTCTTCTTTTTTATTTTTTTAATAAAATCCGCCTGACCGGCAGTTTACTTTTTACTGATTCATGACTTACACAGATCACCTTTTTGAACAGCCTTTTTATTGCCTCTGATAATCCATTCCATAAACCTTGTGATAATATTTTTCTTCTTTTTTTTATCTTTCATAACCCTTTTACCCCGGAAAAACCAACCAAATCAATCCCTTTTATTGATTATCTGCCCTCAGTGCATTTCTTGAAGCTTTATCCACAAGGGTGAAAAGTCTATCAATCCCATCTTTTTGATTTGATACCTTATGTCCCCGAACTTTAACAAATTCACAGTCCAATTGATCAATGATCCGATAAAATTCCTGATACAGCTTATAATTCTTGATTCGCTTATTTTTCTTTGATTGATAATCATTTTTCTCAAACCGATCACGTCTTCGTTGTAAACTGATAATATTTTGAGAATCCGTGTATACCATCACCCTTTGCCCCAGTGCTTGAATATCACTTAGCGCCCATAATAAGGTCTGCAATTCCAGTTTTGTTGAAGACGTCTGCTCAAATCTTTTCACTTTCACGCTCGCCTTCAACAAATCCAATGAAAGTTCTTCTTCAGGTACTATCAGATATGCCCCATATCCAATATTTGACTGAGGATTCACACTGCCGTCTGTAAACAATATCAAATCTGCCATAAAAAATACTTTATTTCATAAAAAAAATAAAATTGAAAGGCTCCCCTATTTTTAACAAGAATCAGCTATAGGTCTGTCATCGCAAGTTTAACACCAAGAGCTGCAAATGAGGCTGCAAAAGATCGTTTCAGCCAAACAATCAACTTAGGTGAGTTAATGACATGTCTGCGAACTCCATTAGCCAAAACACCATATAAAATAAAAATAATTAACGTCATACCCATGAACACAATGCTCAGAATAAACATATCAAACATTGGAGATAAAGTTTTGGCAGTGACAAATAGTGGCAGAAAGGCCAGGAAGAATATAGACAGTTTAGGATTGATAATATTGATCAAAAAACCTTTTATGGCGATTTGCCAAAGACCATTTTTTGAAAAAGGTGAATTAAATTTCATGGCACCTGTGTCACGCCACATTGACCAGGCAAGATAAAGTAAATAAGTAGCTCCGGCAAATTTAACACATTGAAAGGCAACAGCACTCAAATGAAGGATGGCAGATAAACCAAGTATGCTTGCCGTGAGATGCGGGATAATTCCGGTCGTGCAACCAAATGCTGCAGCAATACTTGCTCGCCAGCCAAGAAAAAGACCTGTTGAAACAGTATAAATCACTCCTGTTCCAGGTACCAGAACAACGATCAATGATGTTAGTAAAAACTCTGTGCTGAACATTTTCAACTCCTGTTAAAATTCACAAATCAAAATATCATCAGGTATACAAAATTATTAATCGGTTTCCTGCTGATTTAAATCTTCGGCTATTTCACGAAATCGTTCAAGAGTGGATTCGAGATCTTCAGAAAACCGATAGGTTTCATAATAACATTTCTTAAGACAGGTCCCCCCCCTTAAAAATCCAGTCTACGCCTATCCCTCCATGATTGAATATACCGGCAAGCACCCAGCCGAGCACATAGTCTTTTTCAATCACATTTGCCCTGAGTCCAAATTTTTTTGAGAACGCCATTATTTCAGATTTATCAATCAAAGATTTCCATCTCCTTCCAGTTTTCCGGAACCCACAGCCGCCATCGGGTGACAAGCCTGCTGTTGTTCAATTTTGGATCAAGCCTGGCATTTCCTGTGGTCAGTCTTTTACGGCAGTCTTCGATTGCCCTGGTTTCATAAGGGGCAATCTTTTCAAGTAAAAAGCCAAGGCGTTTAAAAACAGACCCATTTCCCAACTTCTCGCTGTAGTCAATCAATAGTTCCAGGTTCTTGTTTTCAGACCGCAGAAAATTTACCAGCATATCTTTTACAGATCGAATTCCGCCGCCAAAAGTAGGTTCTACGAGCATATCAAGCAGGGTACGTGCTGGATCAGACACAAATATTTTTACCTGCCCTCTCCATACGGGCTTAAGGCCAAACATGGCTTTTTCAGGAACCGTGCGCAGCATAAACTTTGTGCCTTTAATATCAGGCCTGCGGTCCCTTGGCTTTTGAACGGTCATGACCACAATAGTGCCGAAAATCTGCTCTGTCAGGTCAAAATATTCAGCCGCACTCCAGCCGCCGATATAGCAGGGTGAAAAGAGACGGTCGGCAATCAGCCATGGATCTTCAAGCGGCACATCCGTAGTCGGGGATTCCAGGGGCACAGAAACATAAAGGCCCCGGCGGACCCGGGACATCCACCCATTTTTTGACCATCTGGAAAGCATTTTTGCTGCATCTGTGGAACCTACATTTAAAACCCTTGATACATCCCCAACAGATACTGTGCCTTTTGTATTGCGAATAATCGCAGCCATTCTCTCCCGGTCTATTTTCCCTATGCCTGTCAATATTTCCATAGTATATCCAAAACGATGTTATTCATTTATTGTTTGAATAATTACGCATAGCATATACTATTTTTATCTGTCAAGATATATTTCATATGTTATAATTCAAGTATTAAATGAATTTTGTCGTATCGATTATAGTTATGCCGATTGTTTCTGCGACTTTGCTGGGGATTCCTCAATATTGCCTTGAGGAACCAGTTTGCCGGTAAAGGCTTTTTTCAGGATGGATTGGCGAAGCTTTGCCGAACGTATTTCCTGCTTAGCTATACCTGGATAAGCATTGTCAAATATAGATAGATCTATTTTAACTGATTCAACGATTAAAACCTGCTCTTTTACTGGGGGCACTGGAATTACAAGTCGTTTGATGATCGTGCCGTTTAATCCAGGCGGATTTGCCCAATAACTTGGTCGAACATCTGTTCTCTTACAAATGCACCACCCCAAATAGCCAAAGGTGTGCCAAAAGGCGCCTGTTTTTCAGCAACTTTATCCAGAGAAACGGGGGTGTCATCATTTACCCACTCTTCAAAGGTTTTTGGTTGATGAAACGAAAAAACATTACGGGATCAGGATCAAGATCATTTGTAAAACGGGTTTCAACACCTGTGGACTGATAACAGAAAGGTAGGGGTCTGTACCATGCAGGAAGATCTTCCGGCAAACCTGTTTTATACTTGTCGGACTGGCGCAGCATTTTATCAATGGTTTCTCTGGCTTCCTGTTCCGGTGTCTTTGTCACTGAATTCCCTTTCAGTCACATAATGAAATAATTGTTATATGTTTGATATCCTATGAAATTTAATAAATCAAATTGTTTTTGCCGCCTATTTTGAAATCATGGCGTTAATTATATGCCGGTCGGTTTCAAGCATGCCTTTTGTGGCCAGTTCGCCTATATTTTTAACCGTCTGATCCACATCCTCGTCAATAATCCCATCAGTCTTGGTGGCATAACTGCCTTCAATGGCAAGCAAAGCACAATAAACGGCGGAGCTGACACCAGCCGATACTTTAAGGGCGCAGCCCTGTTTGGCGCCATCACATATCATACCGGTAATGCTGGCAGCCATATTTTTTATGGTGCCGCCGATCTGAGACAGATCACCGCCCAAAAGATAGCATATCCCGCAGGCAGCACCGGTTGCTGCTGTCAGGATGCCACACAATGCAGTGAGCTGACCGATGTACTGCTTGATGTAAATGGCCATCAAATTACTCAGGATTAGCGCCCGGATTAATTTTTCCTCGGAAGCGTTTGTCTTTTGCGCCACAGCAACCACGGGAAGGATGGTGGTGATTCCTTGATTGCCACTGCCGGAATTGCTCATAACAGGCAGGGAGCATCCATCCATCCTGGCATCGGAAGCGGCCGCCGTCAGGGACATGGCATGGGATACCAGGTCATCGGCAATAAATTTTCTTGTGATATTTGTCTGTATGGTAATCCCGGTTTTAAGGCCGTATTTTCCAGTCATGCCTTCTTTTGAAATAGCCTCATTGAGTTTGACACCTTCCAGGATAAACTTAATTTCATTAAGAGGCGCCTGGATTGCAAATTCATAAACCTTTGCAACACAAAGATTGATTTTGGTGTCAGGTTTTTCCGTGATGGAAGGAGTTTCAAGTCCGTGGAAAATAACCTTTCCATTTTTTTCAACATAAATGATATTGGTATGACGATGGGAAATAATGGTTCGACAGGTGTGATCTTTAGTCTTGCAGATGCTTTCAATGTATAACTTATCAATCCCATCTTTAATCTTGATCTCAACCTGTTTTTCATCCACCATCCTGCGGGCGGCTTTAAGATTTTCATCATTCACCTGTTTGAGAACCTCAAGCCCGTCCTCAGAATTACCGCATACAGCGCCAAGGGCTGCAGCAATAGGCAGGCCAACCATGCCCGTACCCGGAATCCCCACCCCCATTCCATTCTTACAAATATTGCTGCTGACAAAGACCTGTATTTTTTCCGGAACCTCTCCAAGAACTTCCCTTGATTTGGCCGTTGCCAGGGCAACTGCCACAGGTTCGGTACAGCCAAGGGCCGGAATAACTTCACGATTGATGAGTGCAATAATTTCCTGTCGTTCCACTTTGTCCAGCATGGATCTTCCCTCTTTAAAAAATTTATTTTTTAACCCTGTATTTCAATAAAACGTGACCTTGATCAATTTTTTGAATATCTATCAATTCCAATAGCGTATCCAAAGTTTCGTTAAATAAGGACAACCCCTTCCCAAAAAGCCTTGGTACAATTGTAATATGAACCTCGTCTATAAGGTTTTCTTTCATAAAAAGCGTGTTCACAACGGATCCGCCAATGAGCGCTACAGATTCAAATCCCTGGGCCTGAAGTTCATTTATGATCTCTTTTGGTGTTTGACTGGTAAATATTAAATCTTTGCCCTGGTTTGTCCTTTTTTTACCCCGTGTCATGACAATATTTTTACGTCCCGGTAACACTTTGCCTATGGTATCAAATGTTTTTGAGCCCATTATCATGGCCCCTGCTTCCCGGGTGATATGGATAAAATATTTCTTATCTGCTTTGCCCGTCCAGTCTATTAATTCCATGGAATTTCTTGCAATCATCCCATCTGCTGTAACAGCCATTAAGAGTATGATTTTCATTCTTTTTTATCCTTTATTCGCATCTCAGTCACTGGTCTCTCAGTCACTGGGCCATTTCATGTTTTTTTCTTCAGTAAAATAACAAAACCGGTCCCAGTTCACTTCTTTTTTTGAAATCGGGCATCTAAGGGTAACTTTGAAGTCACTTAAGCCGACAACTTCCCAGTCACCGGATCGTCTTGATCCATCAATATGTATCTTCTGACCTTCTTTAAAAGGATATGGTTTAAACACTATCACATGATGATCCATGGCATTTATCTCCTTTTTTTAACGAATTATTCAAAAAGTATAGGTTTTTTTTATGCAAGGCAAATATTGACAATGAGAGAATCTGGGAATAACTCTTCTATATTTTTTTTATGTGTTTCCAATCATTTTTGCAGGATCAACCCATTCATCAAATAGTTCCTCTGATACAAGTTTCAGCTCAAGGGCTGCCTGTTTCAGGGTTTTATTCTCCTGATGGGCTTTTTTTGCAATCCTGGCTGCCTGTTCATAACCGATGTGGGGATTTAAGGCCGTCACCAGCATAAGCGATTGCTGAAGATATTTTTCAATATTTTCATAATTGGGCTCCATGCCTTCCACACAATTATTTTTAAACGATGATGCCGCATCCCCCAAAAGCCTCGCTGATTCCAGAAAATTATAAATGATCACAGGCTTAAACACA
Organism: Pseudomonadota bacterium; assembly: GCA_018812385.1. Lineage (GTDB taxonomy): Bacteria > Desulfobacterota > Desulfobacteria > Desulfobacterales > Desulfobacteraceae > Desulfobacula. Next base: position 327 of record JAHJDU010000398.1, on the reverse strand, counting down.
TTGAGTTCAAAATGTCCGCTTGATCCGCCAATGTTAATGGTGACATCATTGCCCATGACCTGGGCGCACACCATTGTCAAGGCTTCTGCCTGGGTGGGGTTGACTTTTCCCGGCATGATGGATGACCCGGGTTCATTTTCCGGCAGCAGCAGCTCGCCAATGCCGCATCTGGGTCCTGAGCCAAGAAGCCTTATATCATTGGCAATTTTCATGAGACTCACGGCCAGCGTTTTTAATGCCCCGTGCGAGGCAACAATGGCATCATGGGTTGACAGGGATTCAAATTTATTGGGCGCTGTCACAAATGGATAGCCTGTCAGATCGGCT
>JAHJDU010000397.1 GCA_018812385.1 Pseudomonadota bacterium | reverse complement strand
TATTTTCAGTATTTATGCTGAAAACACACCCTTTGGCATGACCACGGGCATCCTGGTCAAAAAAAGGGATAAGCCCTATGGGGTGTGCACCTCCTCAGGCACTTTGGGCCATTCAAAAAGCTTTGGCAAGGCTGATGCCGCCACAGTGCTGTCTGACTCATGCCCATTGGCAGATGCTGTTGCAACAGCCCTAGGCAATATGGTCAAATCTGTGTCTGATATTAAAGCCGCCATTGACATCGGCAAAGCCATCCCAGGCATCCAGGGTATTGTGATCATTAAAGGGGAAAATATCGGTTTATGGGGAGATCTCAAACTTGTCAAGATCGGTGGCTGATGCTGTCAGGGCAATCTCATGTAATGGGATCTTGATTAAATTGGTTATGCCTTTTCCCATTGAATTTTATTTTTGAAAATAAAATTGCTTTACATCATCATGTAGATTAATATCTTTTTGGGAAATAATAGAGGGAGACAACAGAAGAAAAATCATGAAGATTCTCATCGTTGATGACAATGACGATGCAAGGATGATCTCTAAAACCATTTTAGAATCCGATGGGCATACAATAATGGTCGCCGCAAACGGGAAAGAAGCCCTGGATATCGCCAGTGCATCACGGCCTGATATATTCATATCAGACATCCTGATGCCCGAGATGGACGGATATCAACTCTGCATGAAGGTGAAAAAAGACGACCGGCTCAAAAACGCCCCTTTTATTTTCTACACAGCCACTTACACCGAAGATAAGGACAAGGAACTGGGTATGTCCATCGGCGCGTATAGGTTCATCCGCAAACCTGTTGAACCGGATGAGTTCATAGAGATCATACGTGCTGCAGCGATTAACATAGAAAAGGGAAAGATTGCGCCCAATAAGCCCTTTCTGGAAAAAGATAAAGAGGTCCTAAAACTCTATAATGAACGTCTAACCTTCATGGGATATGATATAATAGGAAGTGCCTCTTCAGGTCAGGAAGCTGTGGAGATGGCCAGACATCTGCGACCTGATATCGTCCTGATGGATATTGTTATGCCGGGAAGCATAGACGGTATTGATGCTGCTGAGAAAATTAAAGTAGAACTGGATATTCCCGTTATATTCATTACAGCCTATGCAAGTCAAAAATTTGTAGACAAAGCAAAGGATGTGGAGCCTTTCGGGTATATTGTAAAACCTTTTCAGGAAAGAGAAATAAAGGCAACTATTGAGGTTGCCATTTATAAAAAAGATATAGAGCGGAAGCTGCGAAAGAGTGAAGAAGAGCTGCGAAATACACGAGATTATCTGGACAATCTTTTCAACTATGCCAATGCGCCGATTATTGTCTGGGATATACATGGCAGGATTACCCGATTTAACCGCGCCTTTGAGCACATGACAGGTCTTTTTGCCGATAAAGTCATTGGGCAGGAACTGTCCATACTCTTCCCTGAATCAAGCCGGGACGAATCCCTGGGCAAGATCCAGCGCACCTTGAGTGGTGAATACTGGAAGTCCGTGGAGATTCCGATTCTTCGCAAGGATGGTGATGTGCGGACAGCGCTCTGGAACTCGGCTAATGTTTTTGACAAGGACGGCATTACGGTCATTGCCACAATCGCCCAGGGGCAGGATATAACCGAGCGCAAGCAGGCTGAGGAGGCGCTGCGGAAAAGTGAGAAAAAATACCGGCATCTTTTCGAGAATGCACCATCGGGAATTTATGAAATTGATTATGAACAGTTCAGATTCGTTAATGTGAATGAGTTTATATGCAAAAGTACTGGTTATTCAGAAAAAGAACTTTTGTCCATGAATCCCATGGATCTTTTAACAGAAGACAGCAAAACCTTATATATTGAAAGACTTGAAAAACTTTCTACAGAAGAAAAACCGGATCGCAACGTTGAATACGACATTATTACAAAAAATGGCCACAAACTAAATGTCATTTTGAACATTGATTTTATTTCTAAAAATGGGAAATTGACAGGTGCAAGGATTGTTACCCATGATATTACCGAACTTAAAAAGCTGGAAGAAGAACTTCGTCAGGCACGGAAAATGGAGTCCATCGGCACCCTGACCGGCGGCATAGCCCATGATTTTAATAATATTCTGGGTATTATTGTTGGAAACACTGAACTGGCTTTAGAGGATGTCCCTAAATGGAACCCGGCTTATTCCAGCCTTGAAGAGATCAAGACCGCCAGTCTAAGGGCAGCAAATATTGTAAGGCAGCTTCTAAGCTTCAGCCGTAAGACTGATCAGAAACTGCAACCCATGGAAATTGCCGCAGTTATTAAAGAAGCACTCAAGTTTTTGCGATCAACGATTCCAAAAACCATAGATATTGAGCAGGATATTTCTGTCACAAATGAAACTATTCTTGCAGACCCGACCCAGATCAACCAGATCATAATGAACCTGTGCATCAATGCTTCCCATGCCATGGAGCAAACCGGGGGAAATCTGACCATCATAGTTGAAAATGTACTTTTAGACGATCATTCAGCCAAAGACTATCCAGATTTAAAAAGCGGCAAATATGTCAAGGTAATGGTAAGCGATACAGGCTCGGGAATAGACCCAAAAATCATTGACCGAATCTTTGACCCCTATTTTACAACCAAGGGGATCGGCAAAGGTTCTGGTATGGGGTTGTCCGTGGTGCATGGCATTGTCAAGAACCATGGTGGTGCGATCACAGTTGACAGCAGTCCTGGCAAAGGCACTAAATTCAGCATGTTTTTTCCATTGGCTACAGAAAAACCAATGGTTGAAACCCAGACAACCCAGGAGATTCCCAGGGGAAGTGAAACCATATTATTTGTGGATGATGAAATATCCATTGTAAATATGGTGCAAAGAATGTTAGAGCGCCTGGGATACAAAGTTGAAACCGCCACGACACCGCAAGATGCTCTGGAACGATTTGCCTTAAATCCTGATAATTTCGACCTTGTCATCACGGATATGACAATGCCCCGGATGACAGGTGTTAAATTATCTGAAAAGCTGATGGCTATTCGCCCTGATATTCCCATCATCATCTGCACAGGCTATAGTGCCCTTGTTGATGAAGAAAAGGCAAAAGAATTGGGGTTGGCAGCCTACGTCATGAAGCCAATCAACCTGCTGGAAACTGCTAAGACCATTCGAAAGGTATTGGATAAAAAATAATGTCCCGTTCAAGGATAATGGCTAATACAGCTTGCCGACTTTATTTTCCACAGCCCTTACAATACTGCCATCCTTGAGCAGTTCCTTTACTTTGGCTATGTCTATTGAAAGAATCCGGTCTTCTTTCATGTAATCGACACGGCTTCTGATAACTTCATAAGCCGCCATGGTACCATCTCCTGCTTTAATATTGGTGAAAAGATCAATTCCCTGGGCTGCGCACAACAATTCAATGGCAATGACCTCTTCAGTGTTGGCCAAAATATCCCGGCACTTTCTGGCAGCAATAGACCCCATTGAGACATGATCTTCCTTGTTTGCCGAAGTGGGAATGGAATCCACAGATGCTGGATGGGCAAGGACTTTGTTTTCAGAAACAAGGGAGGCTGCTGCATACTGGGCAATCATGAACCCGGAATTGAGCCCCCCGTCTTCCACGAGAAATGCTGGAAGTCCTGAGAGCTGAGGGTTCACTAATCTTTCTATCCGCCGTTCCGATATATTGGCCAGCTCTGCTATGGCAATACCTAAAAAGTCGCAGGCAAGGGCCAGAGGCTGGCCGTGAAAGTTACCACCGGAAAGAAATTCTTCAGATTCCGGGAAAATCAGAGGATTTTCAGTGGATGAATTCATCTCCACTTTGATCACATTATCCACATAGGCAAAGGCATCCCAGGAAGCGCCATGGACCTGGGGTGAGCACCTTAAAGTATAGGCATCCTGAACCCTTGAACAATCTTTATGGGAAGAAATGATGTCTGAATTGTCCGTAATCCTGAGCATGTTATCAGCTGCTTTGATCTGGCCTGGGTGGGGTCTTGCATTGTGAATCCGTGGATCAAAAGCAGACCTTGTACCCATGAGGGTTTCAAGGGTCATGCTGGCTGCAATATCTGCATGCTTGCAAAGATTTAAGGCATCATGCAGGGCCAGACACCCCAGGGCAATCATGAATTGTGTGCCGTTGATCAGGGCGAGTCCCTCTCCTGCTTCAAGCACAAGGGGTTTGATTGATTTTTCCCTTAAGGCCTGGGCACCAGACATCCTCTTGCCGTCAACAAAAGCCTCTCCTTCTCCGATTAACACAAGGGCAAGGTGGGCCATGGGAACAAGATCACCGCTTGCTCCAACAGATCCTTTTTCCGGTACCACGGGCACAATGCCAACATTTAAAAGCTGGGCAAGTTTTTCAATGGTTTCAAGCCTTAATCCTGAATTGCCCCGGCAAAAATCGTTCACCCGCAAGGCTATCATGGCCCTGACCACATCATCGTCTACATGCTTGCCGATTCCGGCAGAATGACTGAACAGAATATTTTTTTGAAGCTTTTTTGTATCCTCATATGAAATAGTCACCTCGGACAAAGCCCCAAACCCAGTGGTGACGCCATAGATTCTTTGTCCTTCTTTCACCCACTTGTCAATCAGGTTCCGCGCCTTATTGATTCTGGATTCAGAGTTGGGGGATATTTTAATGCCGATATTATTTCTTGCTATTTGAATCAGATCTTCCAGAAGAAAATCACTTCCATTTAAAACAATTTGATCTTTCATTTTTTTTATCCTCTCATAAATTTTCCAACCAGTTTATATCTTGATCCCGGAGAGATGATAATGCTGTAAGTCGCCACCATGTCAAAAGACCATGTGCGCCTTGTAAGCGACAGGCAGGGTTCATCCGGTTTGATTTTTAATAATTTTTGAATCTCTTTATTACAATTTACAGC
>JAHJDU010000396.1 GCA_018812385.1 Pseudomonadota bacterium | reverse complement strand
TAACCTGAAGGTCACACGTAAAAAAGTTTTTTTCATGCTTCCGATCTTGCAATCATCTGGAAGTCATGGTTTAATTGAAACGTTTTTCGGGTGACTTCCGCATGACTGCGAGTTACTTATTAAGGCTCGAAGGGTTGCAACTCCGAGCCTTTCCATATTCTGCACATAAGAAAAAGAACCAAATCAAAAAAAGTATAAGGAATTTTTATAAAAATTAAGAGAAGAATATTTAAAATTAAATCGGTAGGGCAAAAAGAAACAGCGGTGGGAGTGTTACATTATTTCGTCATGAATTCATGGGTAAGGCGTTACAGTATTTGCGTCTTAGCACCCGGAAGAGGGGCTCCGGCGGGCGGGGGCATATTTCATTACCATTTGTACGCATCATCGTTGATGGAAAAATGGTGTTGAATGATATGGGGGTATTGTTCAGTAGGAATGGATTAACACCGAACTGTTACGAGGGAATGGGACAGGTAGATAATGAAAGAAAAAGATATTTGTGATATGCTAATAGAGTACATGGAGGCAGTTAATAAGATAAAAATTGACAATCATAGCCAAGATAGCTAAGCTAATGCAAGATATTATATAATCAAAGGAGGTGTTAAATGGAAGTGATAAGTATCTTTGAAGCCAAAAATAAACTTTCCAAACTTATATCCGATGTCGAAAATAGAGATACATCTTATCTAATATGCCGTAATGGAAAACCAGTTGCCGAAATTGTTGCCCATAAGGCTAAAAATCGGTTAAAAGGCTCTCCCGAACTTCATATTGGTATAAAAGGTGAACTTTTTGACGACGACATGAGCGGAGATTTTGAATGTCTGCAATAATGCTTGATACTTGCGGGCTGATCTGGCTTGTGAATGGAGGAGGCAGGATTTCAGAAAAAACATTAAGATCAATTGAAAAAGCAGACGTTGTATATGTAAGTGCAGCAACAGCTCTGGAGGTCGGATGTAAAGCAGCAGGTCTGAGGGTCAGGTCTTGCAATCATGCAACGATGTTCCCTGCTTTTTTTGCCGTTTACTATGCTTATCCGCTTCTTCGGTAAGCTTGTCATGATTGCTAAGATAAAAGAATATTATCTGGTAAGACCGTTGGTGCATGCATGACAGAAAAATTACCAATACAAGCATTCCTGGCCACGGTATACGAGCCTCATTGATCTGTTTAATAGCCTAATACAGGAAACCGAAAGCCCATAATGGGATCTCTTTTAGGGAGCCCACTTCTATGTTGTCTTGTATTATATAAGCGTCATCAAGGCTTTTTATCTGTTTCCGGGTTTTTCCGGGGCCACCTATTTCAAAAACAAAGGTGTCGTCCACAATGAAATCAGTTTCGCCACGATAATGGATTTTATGGGCATGGCTTAGCTGGGAAACAAAAAAACTTTCTCGCAGACTGCCGATATTTGGTTGCGCGCACAATACCTGAAATATATTCGGGTTGTCCAACAACAATTTATCGGGTTTATTAATCGTCCTCATTCCCGCACCTCCTCTTATTTGATGAATAAGGGATGCTTTGGACATCAAGGTTAAATATTTTGAGACCGTTGGCCATGAAGTTCCAATTGCCCCGCTTAATTTCATCTTGTTTAATTCTAAAGGGGGTGTTGTACATAACATATAAAGCAGCTTTTTTAGCTTATCAAGCTTGCTGGGTTCTATATTAAATATGGCGGGCAAATCTGATTCTATGGTTAAATTAATCACCTCAAGTAATTTCATTGGATAGTTTTCAATTGATTCCAAATAGAAAGGGTAGGCACCATACTTTATGTATTTTAAAAAATATTCTATGGGGCGAATTTTTGCGGCAACTTGACTTGAAAGTGTTAAATGGTTTTTTACCACTTTTTCCAATGGAACGGCATCGAATGGGATTGAGGTCTCTATTTCTAAAAATTCTCTAAAGGAAAGTGCGGGTAGTTGATACATTACAACCCGTCGGGAAAGATCTGCTGATTCATAATCCAACTGAATAGCCGAAGAGCCCGAAAAAATTACTTGAAGATCAAAAGTATCGCGAATTGCTTTCAGGTGAGGGGCAAATCCTTTAGACTTATGGATTTCATCTAAAAGTAATAATTTTCCCCCTTCTTGAAAAAAATCCTGAGCTAAATCATAAAGACTGACACCTGCCATGGCAGGATGATCACAGGAAATGTATAAAATTTTTTCTATCGGGTATCCTGATCTATGTACGTATTGGAGCAGTAATGTGGTTTTGCCGGCTCCCCGCGCTCCCTTAATGCCAATTAATTGTTCTTTTGAGTTGATTTGCTCGAGTAAAAAACGTTCGTAAATCTTAGTCGGGCGAGATAAAACAAAAAAAGAAGCCTGTTTTACGACATTAGGAATCATGATATAACCTCTCATTAAAGCTGAACTTAAGTTATTATAAAATAGATATTATAGCAAAGCAAGATAGATGTAAAGTTTAATTTATATGGCGGTACAGAATTGTAATTATTGTTGAAGTTTAAAGATTAAAGCTGGAAGGATTGAATTAGCCACCCCGGTTAAATGGTCCTTCTGACCCGGTTAAATGGCCTTGCAAGATTTCACAGGAT
>JAHJDU010000395.1 GCA_018812385.1 Pseudomonadota bacterium | reverse complement strand
GTCCATGCACATGGAGAAAATTTATGTCACAGGAATGATGAAAGCAGGAGCTTCAGGGTATATTTTAAAATCCTGTTCCTTTAAGGAATTGATAGCCGGTATTGAGATGGTTTTGTCCGGGGAATATTTTTTCTGCAAAGAGGTGAAACATTTTATCACGGATAAAGACCATGTTACTGAGAATAATAAAAGCGCTTCTGTTTTTTCATTATTATCGAAAAGGGAGCGACAGGTGTTGCAATTGATTGCAGAAGGCCATAAAAGCAGAACTATTGCTCAAAAATTAAACCTCAGTATCAAAACTATTGATATCCATCGGACAAATTTAAAAACCAAATTGAATATTCATAGCATTGCAGAGTTGACAAAGTTTGCCATTACAGAAGGATTGACCACTTCTTTGCTATAGCCGGCAGTCATGAGTTATCCTCCTTACTATCGAAATTGCTATCGAAATTTCTTGACACATTTTTCAAAGGGTGGTAAAAATCGCTTTGTTTAAAAAAGCTCGGGGCGTAGCGCAGTCTGGTAGCGCACTTGTCTGGGGGACAAGTGGTCGCGTGTTCAAATCACGCCGTCCCGACCACACCAATGTAAGTCTCCTTTTTCACCTTGACTTTCTGATTTAAATCAAATAATCAAATCACAATATTTTGTTTTGCAAAACCGGCCTATTCTATAAAAAAAAGCAGAGCAAAATTGAAAATTGGTATGGAATGACCAAACAGACATTCAAAGGTTGCGTTACAGCCAAAATAACCAGGAGGGAACGAATCGATGAAATTGGACAGGCTGTCATTGTTAATAGTATTCTTGGTTTTATTCGTTTCTTTAGCACCGGCTGCTGCCAAAGACCATTCTGAAAAAAAAACGCATAACACGCATGAAACTGCTACCCCTCCTGAGTCCAGTTCAGGTCACGAACAGGACAAGGGTGCACAGGGTCATGTGAATTTAGGGGAGATGCTGCCGCTGTATAGCTGTATTCCATTTGCATTTATGTTGTTATCCATAGCTCTACTGCCGCTGATAGCAGAAAATTTCTGGCACCATCATTTTGGTAAGGTTTCCGCATTCTGGGCAGCCTGTCTTGCCCTTCCCTTTGTCTATGTTTATAAAGGCATTGCCGTTTATGAAATTATTCACATTATTCTGGCAGACTATGTCCCCTTTATTATTCTTTTATGGGCGCTGTTTACGATTTCCGGCGGTATTCTGCTGAAAGGGACATTAAGAGGGACTCCTGTTGTCAACACGATTATCATCCTGATTGGTACCATCCTTGCCTCCTGGATGGGGACCACAGGGGCTGCCATGCTCTTGATCCGGCCATTTTTAAGGGCAAATGGGCATCGAAAGAATAAAACCTTTATGGTGGTATTTTTTATTTTTCTGGTGGCCAATATTGGCGGATCATTGACGCCTCTTGGTGATCCGCCACTGTTTCTGGGATTTCTCCATGGCGTCAGTTTTTTCTGGACCTTTAATATTTTACCGCATATGCTCACGGCAGCCCTTATTTTGCTGGTAATTTATTTTATCCTTGACACATATTATTATAAAAAAGAAGGGGCAAAAGCTCCGGATGATGGAGAGAAAAAGCCATTGCGACTGGTGGGGACCTACAATTTTCTTTTTCTTGGGGGTGTGGTGGGTTCTGTTTTAATGAGCGGTATCCTGGATTTGGGAGAAGTTTCAACCTTTGGTGTCCACAGGGCAGTCCAGGATTGGCTCAGGGACGGCCTTCTCATTGTTTTTGGGATCGGTTCTCTTATGGCGACACCAAAGGTGCTCAGGGAAGAAAATGAGTTCTCATGGTTCCCGATAATAGAAGTTGCCTATCTGTTTATCGGAATTTTCATTACCATGGTTCCTTGTTTGTTGCTATTGAAGGCAGGACCTAATGGCGAATTTGCATTCCTTATAAATGCAGTAAAAGAACCGGTGCACTACTTTTGGGTAACCGGGCTTTTATCAGCTTTCCTGGATAATGCGCCGACTTACCTGACCTTTTTTAATACAGCCCTTGGCAGCTTTTATGCCGGTATGGCGGAAAGCCAAGCAGTTCCATTGCTGATGACAGAAAATGCGATCTATCTTAAGGCAATTTCAACGGGAGCTGTTTTTTTTGGCGCCTGCAGTTATATTGGGAATGCACCCAATTTTATGGTTCGATCCATAGCGTCAGAGGCAGGAACACCAATGCCCAGCTTTTTCGGATATATCTTAAAATATTCTTTAATCTTTTTAATTCCAACCTTTGTTATTGTAAGCTTTATTTTCTTTTAATATATTTGGTTGCAGGAATTTTTGGATTGGACAGGAGGAAACAAACCCAATGAATATTGATCTTAAAGGGTTAAAAATAGCCATAATCGGTGGGAACAGTCCTTGTAGACAAATCCTTGAAATACTTCTGGGCCCAGGATTAAAAGAACTGGATCTTCAGGTTTTGGTAGTAGCTGATACCTTGACCCAGGTTGAAGGGATTAAATATGCCCAGGAAATGGGCTTGTTTACAACTATGGATTATAATGACGTTTGTAATCTTTCGGGTATTGATGTCATTTTAAAATTAAAAAATGATGAAATATTGAGCTGTATACTGGAAAAGGTGAATACAGAACATGTCAGCATTATTGATCTTGATGCCTACAGGGGCAGCTCATTTTTAAATTTTTTAAAATCAGAAGAAAAAAGACTGAGCATTAAAAGAAAAATTCAATCAGATAAGACTGAGAAACAGGAAATTGTAAGACTGTTTGATCAGTATACGGCTACAATTCAAGAAAATGCCGAGGAAGAGAACAGATACCTGAAAAGTGAAAGAGAAGATTTTCTTGAGATGGAAAAAGAGTTGTCCCAAATTATTCAGGGCAGCATGATTCCAACTTTTATCATCAACAATGAACATATTATCACTCACTGGAACAGGGCCTGTGAACAGCTTACAGGACACAATGCCTATGAACTGGTGGGAACAGACCGGCAGTGGGTGCCTTTCAGGTCTGCCAAGAGACCGACCATGGCAGATGTAATTGTGGGTGGAATGTCTGAAGAGGAGGTATCAAAATATTATGGTTCCTCCTGGAGAAAATCAGGTCTGATTAGTGAGGCTTATGAAGCTGAAGAGTTCTTTCCTCATATCGGGGAAGACGGAAAATGGATTTTTTTTACAGCTGCACCCATAAAATCTCCAGATGGCAAGATAATGGGTGCCATAGAGACATTAAAAGATATCACAGAAGACAAAAAAGCCCATGAAGAACTGGAACTGCAGGACAAGGAGCTTTCCACACTCTATGATAAGTATAAAAAATCAGAAGAAAAATATCGGTCATTGTTTAATAATAATCCAAATCCAATTTTTATTATCGATCACCAGACTTTAGAGATCCTGGATGTGAATCGCCGTGTGGAAGAAGAATATGGATATACAAAAACAGAACTTTTAGGATCGTCTTTTCTTGACATTGGGGATAAATCCGATGAAATTATTAAAGGAGCCCTGAAAGAACTTGC
>JAHJDU010000394.1 GCA_018812385.1 Pseudomonadota bacterium | reverse complement strand
CTTCCCATCCAAGACCTGAAGCACCAAGGGTTGGAGATTCCCAGTCATCTTCAACAAACCGGATATCATGTTCAAGGGGATCAACCCCCAGGGCTTTCATGGAATCCAGGTATAATTGCTGAACATCGGTTGGAGACGGTTTTAAAAGCACCTGATACTGGTAATAATGCTGAAGCCGGTTCGGGTTTTCACCATAGCGACCGTCTGTGGGACGTCTTGAGGGCTGTACATAGGCAACCTTCCATGGCTCAGGCCCAAGCGCCTTTAAAAGTGTGGCTGGATGAAATGTTCCCGCACCCACTTCCATGTCATAAGATTGTATGAGGACACAACCTTTTTGAGCCCAGAAATTATTTAAATTTAATATTACATCTTGAAAATTCATTTTACTCCACTTTTTCAATAAAAATTTATATGAAAGCATTGAGATATGAGTTTTGAGTAGTGAGAAAAAACCATCATCGTAGCTTTCCTCACCATTCACAACTCACCATTCACAACTCACCATTCACCATTCACCATTAAAATACCTTTATTCTCAATTTTTGTATCCAGAATTTTTGCAGTCTCAACCGAAGTCAGTATTTCCTCCCAGAAAAATTTTAAATTTTCGATATCCAAGGCTTCGCCGATTGCCCAAAGACAACCGCCGCCGCCAGCACCTGTGAATCTTGCACCACAGTCACAATTTATAGCCTTTTCAAACATTTTTTTGCCTGCCTTGTCAAGGACATCCGGGGTCATTCCAAGCCTTAATTTTGTCTCCTGGTTCATAAGCTTTGCTGCCTGCCTGAAATTCTTGCTCTTTACTGCCTTTGAAAATTCTTTTGTTAAATCTACAATTTTTTTAAATACTAATCTTGTTTCACCCCGGACAAAGGACTCAACCCATTGTTTATTAATATCCTTTGATACATGTGGAATTCCGCAATAAGCAATGAGAATATTGGAGTTAAAGGTCTTTATGTCGGCTTCATTTTCAAAGACAGGTATCCGTTCAAACTCAGGATATTTTTCTCCCATTTTCCAGATCCATTGATTTACACCGCCAAAAGCCGCTGCAAGCTGGTCCTGCATACCACAGGGAACCCCTGCCACACTGGACTCGATATAATGTGCAAGCCAGGCAATCTGTTCAGGATTTATTTCTTTACCAAGGGCCTTATAAAATGCCGATATAATGGCCACTGCCGCAGAAGAAGACCCTCCCAAAGCACTCCTGGGTGGCGAGGAAGATTCAATTTTGATATGAACACCATGGGCATCAAAATATTTTGCCAGGGCAAACATAAGCCCCATGGGATGATTAAACGGTGCCTCATCATCTTTAAAAACAGCGCTTTCAAATCCCTTGGATGAAACCTTGACATATCCTTCTTCCCAGGGCAAAAGACTGACCTTTGTCCTTAAATCAAGGGCAATGTTAAAACTGGATGGTGACAGGTAATGCAAGGGCAGATAAAATGTGCTGATATCCAGAGTGCCGCCGAGATCCACCCTGCAGGGAACAGATGCCTGAATATAATTTTTTTCAAGTATTTTATTAAAATTCATTTTTCCTGTCTTAACCGATTAAGAAATTGCAGGCTTTTAAACTCCCTTCCGATATAAAAGGGAAGAAAGGCTTCCACAAGCATTTCTCCTTCTTTTATGGCAATGCCTGAAAATTTTATTCTGTCAGCCCTGCTGATATCGCTGGTGTTTATCCAGTGAATCTGTTTTAAGGTCCCCTTTGAAACCCTCAGCCCATAATTTGATCTTTTTTTAATGCAATTTTGACAAATAATTCGACCTTCGGCAAAGTCAAACCAGACTATTTTTTGTTCTATATTATCAAGAGGTGTTTTACACTTATCACAGTTTTCAATATTGGGAAAAAATCCAGAGATAGTCATAAACCGGATCTGGAAAAAAAGGCTGAGCACTTCTTTGGACACAACTCCTTTATTTAATGCATCAAGGGAAAATAACAACAGATTATATAAGCTCGACTGTTGTTTGTTTTCCTCCAGCCAGAAATGCATAACCTCTGCCCAATAGCTTGCATAGGCCGTTTTAAATACATCATACCGAATATTTGCAAAACCATTTTCAAGATCTGCCTGGGACAATATGGTCATGCCATCTTTCTTTTTTTTGGGGAATGTGCATTGGATATGATTGACAGAAAAAAGATCCAGAGCACCGGAAAACCGTTTAATGCTCTTTTTCGCATTTTTGGCAATCACTGATATTTTCCCTTTGGATTCTGTTAAAAAGCTGATTATGAAATCATGATCACCATATTCAATTTTTCTGAGTAATATGGCATCCGTAACAAATCCAGGCATAACAAACCGCCCTAAAGGTCCAAAAGCTGCGTTGCTATCATGAAATAACAATACACACTCACAATATCAATGGAAGTTGTGACAAAGGGTCCTGTTGCAACGGCAGGATCAATATTGATTCTCTCAAGAATAAGGGGCACCATGGAACCCACAAGTGCTGCAATAGACATGGATGTTATGATGGCAAGCCCCACAGCAAATGCCAATGGCACGGAAAACGGTTCTGCAGCAAAAACGAATTTTGCGATAATTCCAATAAAAATGCCATATATGACACCCAGGATAACTCCTACAGCCAGTTCTTTTGAAACTACTTTGGAAAAATCCTGAATATTAATTCTTCCTGTGGCAATACCCCGGACAACAATGGTTGAACTCTGGGTACCGATATTTCCCCCCATTCCCATAATAACAGGAATAAATGCAGCCAGGGTTGTAAATTTTGCAAGGTCTTCCTCAAATCCGCCGATGATAAAAAAAGCAGCTACCCCCCCTAAAAAACTTGCAAACAACCAGGGCAGACGAATCCGGGTGCCTCTCCATATAGTCTGGGTTTCAATGTATTCTTCACCCACTCCAGCCATTTTTAACATATCTTCGGTTGCAGCTTCATGGAGGATATCAATAACATCATCAACCGTTACAATTCCCACGATCCGGTTATCATCATCCACAACAGGAACTGCCAAATAATCATACCTTGACACCAGCCTTGCCACTTCCTCCCTGTCTGTATAGGGTTTTACAGTGACAAGATCCTGTGCCATAAATTCTTTTAAAGGTTTTTCCGGATGGACAACCACCAGCTGCCTTAATGAACTGACCCCAACAAGTTTTCCATATGCATCAACAACATAGATATAAAATGGCATTTCAACATCCAGATACTTGTTCTGTAATGCTTCAATAACCTGTTTTGCGACCACATCCTCTTCCAATGCGATAAAATCCGTCACCATGATGCTTCCGGCAGTATCTTCACCATAGCTCATCAACTGTTCAACATTAGCGGATCCCTCTTTCTTCATTTTTGAAAGGATTTGATCTGAAAGCTCTTCATCCAGAAGGTTCAAAAGGGAGGCCGCATCATCAGAGGGCATTTGATCAAATATATCCACAAGCTTAATAAATTCTATATTTTTTACAAACTCCAGAAAAAGCGTCTCGTCAAGGGTTGAAAAGAAAACACCGATTTCTTCCGGATCATCCATAAGCCCGAACAGCTTTTTCCGGTTATCAACAGACAGCTCTTTAAAGGCAAGGGAAAGATCTGCCATATGGGTTTTTTTAATGATATTGACCAATTGCCTGGTTGCCCCACGTCGCAGCAGTCTTTTTAAACTGGCAGTCAAAAGTTTTATCTTTTCATTGTGCATGGTCTTCCTTTGTTTAAAGAGGCAAAAGCCAATTTAAAGCATAATTTTTATGTGCGCATTTTTCTTTAATGATTCAAGCCATGTTTCAAATTTTTTCTCGACCTGTTCATTGTATAAAATTTCACGAATTTCATCGCGGGCCTGTTGTAAGGTTTTGTTACAATCCGGAACAATATCCTCTACATAAAAAATTTGGAACCCCCTGGAGGTTGAAATGACGTTTGAATAATCCCCAATATTTAACCCAGATATAATTTCTTTAATATTTTCAGCAAGATTACTGATATCAAACAGTCCAAGATCCCCTCCTTCGGATGCATTAGGTGAGAGTGAATGTTTTTTTGCAAGAGCTGAAAAATCCTTTTTTGCATCCAGTTCCTTTCTGATTTCTTTGATTCCATCCTCATTGTCCATAAGGATATTTCTTAAGTGATACTTTTTTTTTGCCTGAATATTTTTCAGCATTAACGTCATAATAATTTTTTATATCAGATTCCGTGATAATCACTTTTGATTTTACCGCATGGTTAATCAATCTGGATTGTAATATCTGTTTTTGGACATTTTCGCGGTATTCCTTTAAAGTTAGCCCCTCTTTATTTAAAGCATTCTCAAACTCTTCCTGGCTAAGTGACCTTGCTTTTTTTACATTTTCCAGGGCATTATCGACCTCAATATCTGATACATTGATTTGATACTTTTGGGCTTCCTGCTGGGTTAATGATCTATCAATCAGTGCCATGAGTATCTTATTATTGATTTGTTTTAACGACTCTTTTTTCTTTTCATCTGAATACCCGGAAGACTCCATATTTTTTATATATGGTTCCGTTTCTTTACTTAATTGAGCCAAGGTGACAATATCATTATTCACAATGGCAACAATCCTGTCGATAACCTCAGCTGATATCGACCCGCAAAAGCCAAAACAGAGTATAATCAAAGAAAAAATAACCCCATTAATTTTCTTTTTCATTTTCTTTTACCTCGCTCTTTTCTATATCAATTAAAAACGTTTTTAGTTTTTCCATATTGATTTGCACCGGGTAATCCTTGTAAAGCTGTTGTATCCATTCATCGTAATGGTCTTGAGCCTTCTGCAACCGAAGACTGGATACCAGTTCTTTTTCATTCTCAATCTTTTTTAAACCCGGGGTATTCTCATCCTTTTTCTGGATATCGGCAATTATATATTTTTTATAAAACCCCACAATATCCTGTGCCGTGATTTCAATCTTTTGTTTTAGTTCCTGATCAATAAATTTTTCCATGATCATATTTTTCTTAAATCGTTTTTTCCACAATGGATAAGATATGGCATTTTTTAATAAAATATGTTCAAAGCTGTCTTCGGGATAATCTTTTTTGAATTCGTCCTCGGCAGCCCCGACCTCCTGATCTGTCACATTCACGCCCTTATCAGCCGCCGCGCTGAGAAAAAGGATCTCTTTGGAAAGTGTTTGAACAAGATCCATCACCATTTCATTATATCCCATTGGATTTTCTTCAATATCATATGGATATGCAGTCCTTTTAAGATCAAGTTCTTCTATAAAATCTGAACTGGTAATGATCATTGATGCGGTTTTAATTAAAAACAAAAACTCTGTTCCCTTTTCAGGACCTTTGCACCCCATAAGAATAAGCGCACAATAAATAAAAATCCAACCTTTGAAACGCTTGTTTAAATCCTTCATCGATTTTATTAACCCAACCTTATTTTCTGTTCAAAAAACCCCTTCCAAAAGTCAATAAGAATAGCATTACCCTATGTTTTGTGCAAGACAAATCAGGCCAGCTACCCGTTCCGGTCTGCTCGCCTTACCCTCCATCGTATCTGAACGACAATCGGATCGCTGCAAGGCAAACAAACCTTCACCCGAAGCTGTGATTTAGTCAAATATCCAAAAAATCAATTTTAAGCATTGATTTGTCATCAAAAGTATGGGAATCCTTGATCATGAAAAAACTTTGGAGATTCTTTTGATGACTCAAAAACCAACCTATGAAGAGCTAGAGCAAAAAATTAAAAAACTGCAACACGCGGAATCTGAGCGCAGGAAAGCAGAAAAAGCGTTGCAGGCATCTCAAAAAAGATTTCTCACTGTATTAAACAGCCTTGATGCAACCATTTATGTAGCCGACCTTAAAACATATGAAATCCTTTTTATGAACAACTACATGAAAAAGGTTTTCAAAAAGGATTTCACGGGTGAAATATGCTGGGACGTTTTTAGAGGAGAATCCAGGCCCTGCTCCCATTGTACAAATGATAAATTACTTGATAAAAACAAAAAACCCACGGGGGTTTGTATCTGGCAAGATCAAAATCCATTAAGCAGGAGATGGTATACAAACTATGACCGGGCCATAGAATGGACAGATGGACGGATGGTTAGACTTCAAATAGCCATTGACATAACCGATCAAAAACAGGCTGAAGAAAAATTAAGAAGAAGTGAGGGACAGTATCGCGCCTACTTTGAAGGAATTTTTTCAGGAACTTATATCTCAAGTCCTGAGGGAAAACTGATTGCATGTAATAAGGAATATAATAAAATTTTCGGATTCAACAGCACTCAACATGCAATGGAAACGCCTATTCAAATGCTTTCTGTGAATCCTGACGAGAGACTTGATTTTTTAAATCTTCTTAAAAAAGAAAAACAATTGACAGGTTATGAACCCAATTTAAAAAAAATTGATGGAACCCCTCTTCACCTCATTGAAAATTCTTCAGGTGTGTTTGATGAAAACGATAATCTTACTAAAATCAGAG